>JASHVH010000348.1 GCA_030039575.1 Acidimicrobiales bacterium
CTCACCACCCGATAGCACCCCCACCGGCAGGTCGAGCCGGTCCGACCCGAGGCCGAGGCCCGCTACCAACTGGCGCACCTCGGACTCGGCGGCGTACCCGCCCGCGTCTCTGAACCGCTCTTCGGCGCGCGAGTAACGATGGATTGCCCTTTCGGAAGGGTCCTCCTCCATCGCCAGCCGGAGCTTCTCCAGGCGGACGGCGGCTTGGTCCAGCTGCCGGCCCGACAGGACGTGGGCCAAACCCGTGGCCTCCACCTCGACGGCGAGCCGCCGGGGGTCCTGGGTCAAGAACCCGAGCCCTCCCGTCACCTGTACCCCGCCGGCCACCGGCGTTAGTTCGCCGCTCAGCACTTTGAGGAGGCTGGTCTTGCCCGCCCCATTGCGGCCGACGAGGCCTACCTTGTCCCCGGCCCGCAGGCCGAAAGACGCACCGGTGAGCACCGAGCGCCCACCGATCTCAACGGACAAGTCCTTGGCCTCGAGCACCTATCCATGATGGCGGCTGCCCCTGCGTTCTTCAGGAAATTCTGGGCCCGTCGGCGGATAAGGGTCGGCAAATTGCGGGCCCGACAGGCGAAAAGAAGCGCCTCACGCTGGGCTTCCGGCCCGGCTCTTTGACGGTTACTTCAGGTACGCCAGGTCGGCTCCATGCCGTTCCCGGTACTCGTCGAGGAGCTCACGAGCAGCGCTTATCCCGGGGACCAGCGGGTTGAGGGACAATGCGACCTCGGCCAACCCGGCATCCCCGGTCACCGCCGCTTGCACCAGCGTGCGCTCGTACTCTTTCACCTCACTGACCAGGCCCCGGGCGGAGCGGGGGAGTGGCCCGGCAGCCAGTGGCTCGAGGCCGCCGCCATGGACGTAGGCCGGCACCTCGACGACATCGTCAGGCCGCAGGAACGGCACGCTAGAACCATTCGTGGTGTTGACGATCACCTTTGACGGTTTCCTGGAGCTGAGTCCGGCGATCACCTTCAAGGCCACCCCCTCGTACCCACCCATTTCCGCCCTGTCGATCGGGGCGGGGCCTTCGGCCGCCCGGCGGGTGCGGGCCTGTTGCTGGTGGTTGTCCCCTTCGGTATCCGTGCGCATGTAGGTGTCGCGGCGGACGCCAAGTAGCAGGGAGTAGGTAGACCAGGCATCCTCGACGTCGCCCTTTTCGAAGGCCCGGGCTATGCCGCCGAGCAACTCCTCGTTGAGGCGCACGACGTCCTGGCCGCGGCTCGTGCCGGCACGGGCCACGTCTTGCACGTAACGACGGGAGTCGTAGTAATAGAACACGTACTCGGTGGGGACCGCCCCCACCCGGCGGACCATATCTGCGTCGAAGGCGGCGAAGCGATGGTCGAACCGCTGCAGGTCCTCGTAGCGCCTTAATAGCTCATCGATACGCTCCTCGCCCTCGACGCTGAACGAGGAGATCCAGCCCAGGTGGTTGAGACCCGAGTAAGCAAAAGACACGGACTCCGGCTCCGCGCCGAGGAAGTCGCCGAGACGTTCGAGGGCGCCGTTCGGTGTGTCGCAGACCCCGACCGCCCGTACCCCCCCGTGCAGCGAGATGGCTTGAGTGATTATGCCCGCCGGGTTGGTGAAGTTTATGAGCACCGCTCCGGGCGAGTACCGGGCCAGCAGTTCGCAGTAAGAAAGCACGACGGGGATTGTCCGCAGGGCCATGGCGGCGCCACCGGCGCCTGTCGTCTCCTGCCCCACCAGGCCACGTGACAGTGCCACCTGCTCATCGACCACACGGCCCTGGTCGCCTCCCACCCTGATGGCCGAAAAAACAAAGGCTGTGCCGGAAAAAGCCTCCTCGGGGTCGGCGGTGATGCTCACCATGCCGGGGTAACCAAGATAGCCGGCGATCTCCACGGCGAGCCTGCCGGTTGTTTGCCGCCTTACCGGGTCGGGCTCGAACAGGCTGATCTCGTCGAAAATGTTGGCGCCACTTGATAACAGCGCCCGTACAAAGGCGGGCATCCGTACCCCGCCCCCACCCAAAACTGCCAGTTTAAGTGTTGGCAGTTTGACTGCCGGTACTTTCAGCACTGGCCCTCCTTTGCCCGTCCGGCCGTCCCCGTGACAATTCCTGCCACCGGGAGGTCACCCGCTGCCCCTAGCCTGGCCACGGCCTCCGAGCCGGCCGCGTTGCCGGCTGCGACTGCTTCCAAAAGACCGGACCCGCCGACGATGTTCCCGATCATGGCCCCCGCAAACGCGTCGCCGGCCCCCGTACGGTCCCGGACCACAACGTTTTCGAGCCCTTCTGTGACCTCAGTGGCCGTTCCTCTCTCGACGGCAATGGCGCCCTTGGGCCCGCGTTTCACCACCAGGCAGGGGCACCACTCCGAGGCCGAGGTGATAGCGTCCTCGAGGTCCTGCGCGCCGGTGAGGCGTATCAGTTCATCTTCGTTCGGCAGGAAAACGTCGGCGAGACGAGCACAACGGATGACGTCGGCGCCAAAATGGCCGGCCTCCTCGAGGTTGACGTCCAGCGCCACGCGCGTGCCCAGTGCCCGGGCTTCCTCCAGCAACGTGACCAAGCGAGGGTCTGGGTGCAGGTAGCACCACGACGGCCGCGCCCGGCGCAGGATCTCCAGCCAGCGGTCAGTCCTGGGGCCAAGGCCGTCGGGCTGCCTGGGCATGTGGCTGAGGAAGGCCCGGTCGCCGTTGAAATTGAGCGGTACAGTAATGCCCGCTACCGGGCCGGCGACATATTGTGAGGCGGACAGGTCAACGCCCTCTCGGCAACAGTGCTCTATCGCCAGCTTCGAGGCCAGGTCGTCCCCGAGCAGGGTGGCCAGGCCTGTCGCGGCCCCGGCCCGACTGGCGGCCACGGCGGCTGTTAGTGCCCCCCCGCAGGAAAAGGCGAAGGCATCCGTGAAGATCTCCTCGCCGGGCCCGGGTAGCCGCTCGATGCCGCCGAACACGATCTCCAGGTAGAGGGACCCGAACACCATCAGGTCCATAGGGAGCTCCCCTCCCGGAGGCGCGGCGGGCGCCATTAGCTGGCCACCGCGGCCGGGGTGGGGGCGGCTGGGCCCGGGGCGTTGACGTGGCAGGCTGCCTCGTGCTCGGGGGCGGTCGGGCGGAGGCGGGGGGTCACCTGGGCACAGACGTCGATGGCCAGCGGGCAGCGCCAGCGGAAACGGCAGCCTTCCCCTGGGTCTATCACCCGGGGTGGCTCGCCGACATCGGCTGAAGTGATGGCCATTTCGGCCCGGGGGTC
Source organism: Acidimicrobiales bacterium (assembly GCA_030039575.1). GTDB lineage: Bacteria > Actinomycetota > Acidimicrobiia > Acidimicrobiales > Palsa-688 > Fen-671. The sequence goes on from JASHVH010000348.1 coordinate 3,227, forward strand.
CGGCACGGCCGAAAGGAGGAGACGCGTGTACGGGTGGACCGGGTTGTGCAGGACGTCGTCGGTAGGCCCGTGCTCGACGAGGTGCCCGGCGTACATAACCAGGACCCTGTCCGAGACATAGCGGGCCGACGCGATGTCATGGGTGATGTAAAGGATCGAGACACCCTCTTCCTCTCGCAGACGGGCCATCACGTTGAGGAGCCCGATGCGTATGGACACGTCGAGCATCGACACCGGCTCGTCGGCCAGCACCAGCTTCGGCCGGTACGACAGAGCCTGGGCGAAACCGACCCGCTGGCGCTGGCCTCCGGAGAGCTCGTACGGGTACTTGGTCATGATGATGGCCGGGGGCACCAGGCCCACCACTTCGAGCACCCGCTCGGCTTCGGCCTGGCGCTGGTGCCGGTCCAGTTCCGGCCGGTGCAGCTTCAGGCCTCTTTCCACCGTGTAACCGATGGTGTGGGCCGGGTTGAGCGAACTGAACGGGTCCTGGAAGACCATCGGGACCTGGCCCCGGTAGGCCAGGAGGTCAACTCGCCGGCGCAGCGACGAGACCGGCCGGCCCCGGAAAAGAACTTCACCAGACGTGGGCCGGTACACCATGGTCAATAGCCGGGCGACGGTCGATTTGCCCGAGCCGGACTCACCGACGAGGGCCACGATCTCGCGCTCGGCAATGGTCATGTCCAGGTCGTCCACCGCGTGCAGGGTGCGGCCGCGCAGGCCGCCGACCCTGAAGTGGCGGGTGAGGCTGCGCGTCTGCAGCAATGGTGCCCTTGTGACCTCCACGTGCCCGTTGGTCTCAGGCACGGCCCGCTTGCACGTCCCGTCCTGTTCCCCCATCTGGCTCTGGCAGGCCGTCGCCGGCGCCGCTGTAAAGCAAGCAGCGGACCACGGCGCCGTCGAGCTCATAGAGGTCCGGGCTGGTAGAGGCGCAGCGCGAGAAGGCCTTGGCGCAGCGGGGCTGGAAATTGCAGCCCACCGGGAGCTTGGTGAGGTCGGGAGGGCTGCCCGGGATGCCCTCGAGCGGGGCCCGAGGGCCATAGGCAGAGGGAAAAGCTTCGAGGAGGCCACGGGTGTAGGGGTGTAAAGGGCTGGCGAAAAGGGGCCGGGTCGGGCGGGCCTCGACGATCTGGCCGGCGTACATGACCACCACCCGGTCCGAGAAATGAGCCACCAGGGACATGTCATGGGTGACGAAGATGATGGCGAACCCGAGTTCCCTTTGGAGCTGTTTGACCTGGACCATGAGGGAGCGCTGAGCGACTACGTCCAGGGCCGAGGTGGGCTCGTCCATCAGTATCAGCTCGGGCGAAAACAGCAGCGCCATGGCGATCATGGCCCGCTGGCGCATTCCTCCAGAAAGTTGGTGCGGGTAGCTTTTGAGGTGCACCACGTCGATACCCACCAGGACGAGCACTTCCTCCGAGCGTGCCCGGATGTAATTCGGGTTTTTTTCGCCGTGCGCCTTCATGGCGTCGGAAAACTGGGTCTCTATGGACATAACCGGGTTGAGGGCGTTCATGGCCGACTGCATGACTACCGACATCCCGCGCCAGCGGACGGCGCGCAACTGCTTGTCCGTCATAGCCACCATGTTCTGGCCGTTGAAAACTACCGTCCCACCTGTCACTTCTGCCGGTGAGCTGAGTAAGTGGGCTATGGCAAAAAGCAACGTCGACTTCCCGCAACCGGACTCGCCCACGATGGCCATGAACTCGCCCTCGGATAGCCCGAAGCTCACTTTGTCGACGGCCTGCGCCGGTGCCACGCCCGCGTACTCCACCGACAGCTCCTTGACCTCGAGGATGCGCTTCTTGGCCACCGTTGGCGCAGTTGCCAGGTCGGCGCCGGAAGGCACCGGTCCCGTCCCTCCCGGGCCGTTGGTGACTGGGACCGCGACAGCGGGGGTCGCGGGACCGGCGCCGGCTGGGACCGGGGCCGGATCTGCGGCAGGAGCCGTGGGCGGCGGCGTCCGCGGTCTCATCGGCGCCTCCTTCGCACGGGTCGCAAAGCCGGGTTGCTCACTTCGTCGAAGGCATAGTTCAGAAGGGCGAAGGCGGCGCCGAGAAGGGCTATGCATATCCCTGGCATGATCGCCCACAGCGGGGACCCGGATTGCAGAGCTTCGTTGTTTTGCGCCCAGTACAGCATTGTCCCCCACGAGAGGGTGTTGGGGTTGCCCAGGCCGATGAACTGCAGGCCTGCGGCCGCCACGATGGCGTACAGGGTGGTGCCCAGGAATATGGCCACGATGAGGGAAGTCATCGTGGGCAGTATCTCCGAGACGATCACTCGCCAACGCCGCTCGCCCCGCAACTTCGCCGCCACCAGGAAGTCTCGGTTGCGTAGCGAGAGGGCCTGGACCCTGAGCTGCCTGGCCCCGTAGGACCACCCAGTCACGACCAGGACGGCGATGAGGATGGTGTCCCCGCCGTTCTTCGAGTAGGCGGCTATCACGACAATCAAAGGGAAAGCGGGGATGACCAGGAAGATATCCGTAATCAGCGACAGGAAGTCGTCCGTAAACCCGCCCATGTACGCGGACGTGACGCCCACTATTACGGACAAAAGGGTGGCCAGCGCACCCGCGGCCACGGCCAGGAAAAGCGACTGACGAGTGGAATAGATAAGCTGCGCGAACAGGTCCTGGCCGTAAGCATTGGTGCCTAACCAGTGGGCAGCAGAGGGGGCCAGGCCCGGGTTGTAGATCTCGGCTTGCGGGTTGTCGTGGGCGATCAGGCCGGGGAAGGCGGCCAGGAAACAGAAAATAGCCAGGATGACCACTCCGGCCGTGGCTTTGCGGTTAGACACGATGGCGCGTAGCAGGCCCCACACAGCGCCGCCGCGAAAACGGGCCCAGTACGATCTGATCCCTGAGACCTGTCCGCTTGGGAGGGTGGTGGTGGCCATCGCTACGGGTACCTAGGCCTGTGTTCGCGTGCGGGGGTCGAGCAAGATGGTGGCGAAATCCATGAGGAGGACGGCCGTGAGCACGCACACCGTGATGAACAAGAAGAGGGTCTGCATCAGGGCGAAGTCCTCGTTCTCCACTGCCTGCAGGAGCATGTAACCCACACCCGGGTACGAAAAGACGTACTCGACCAGGATGGCTCCGGAGACCACAAAGCCGAGGGACATGGCAAATCCGGTAAGGTTCGGCAGGACAGCGTTGCGGCCGGCATAAGCGAACATTATGCGTAGCGGCGAGAGCCCCTTAGCCCTGGCCATGCGCACGTAATCTTCCGACAGGGTGGAGATCATGTTGTTACGCATGGTGAGGACCCAGCCGCCTATTGAGGTGATCAGGATGACCATGGCGGGGAGGAAAGCGTGACTGAGCACGTCGCCGATAAAGTGCCAGCTCCAACCGGCCGTATCGGTGTTGGAGTACCCGAAGCCTTGGGGGAACCAGCCAAGCGTGACCGAGAACAGCAACAGCGCCATCAACGCCAGGAAGAAATACGGGAAAGCCGAAATAATCACGAATATCGGGGGCATCACGCTGTCCAGAGCGCTCCCCCGGCGCCAGCCGGCCACAATGCCGACGATCGTCCCGGCGGCGAAGGCGAGGACCGTGGTAAGGCCCACCAGCCCGAGGGTCCACGGCAGGGCGGCAAAGACGACCTGGGACACCGGGTCGGGGAAGAACGTGAGGGACGTCCCGAAGTGCCCCGTCAGCATATCGCCCAGGTAAGTGAAGTACTGGTGGACCGAGCTCTGGCTGCTGTTGACGCCAAAGGCGATCTCCAGTGCCTTGAGCGCGGAACCATTTATCCGGCCCTTGTAGCGGGCCATCATGGCTTCGGCCGGGTTGCCCGGCATCAACCGGGGCAGCACGAAGTTAATGGTCAGGCAGGCCCACAGGGTCACGATGAAGAAGCCCAGGCGGCGCGTTACGTAACGCATCGTTGCGCCCCCGCGCCGCCTGAGCCCATCATTTTGTCCTCCTAACCTTTATGAAGCCGTTCGGTTATCCACGGCGGCCCGTTCCCAGGCTTATTTGGGGACGAGGTGCAGCAGCAGGATCTCGTCGTCGGGGAGCTGGTATATGGCCGGCTGGGCGTACGGGTTCTGTGGAGTGACCCAGCCGGAGAAGGCCCCGGTGTCGTACTGGTACCAGTCGACCTCTTCGGTCATGGGGATGACCGGGACGTCCGTGAGCATCACTTGCTCCATCTGGTCCACGAGGCTGTGCTGCATGGCGGTCGAAGTGGTGGAGGCGTACTCGTCGAACAGCTTGTCTGTGCTGGGGTTGGCGTAACGCTCCCAGTTGGTCGAAGCGGGCTTGCCGATCGGGGCGGTATTGCCGCTATACAGCAGCTGGCGCAGCTCGTAGTACGGGGTGGGGCCGCCGGCCTCGAAGTCGTAGGCGAGCTGGTACCTACCGTTGAAAATGTCGGCGTCGAAGTCGGTCCCCGTGAGGTTGTCCGGGGTGATCTTTATACCAACCTGGGCGAACTCGCTGGCGATCACGTTCACCGAGGCCACCCAGTCCGAGTTGCCGCCCACATTGATGATCGTGAAGGAAAGCGGCTTCCCGTCCTTTTCGAAAATCCCTCCGGAGCCCCTCTTGTAACCGGCCTTCTCGAGTATGGAAATAGCCTTGGCCGGGTCATAGCTGTAGTTGTACTTGGACAGCAAGGAGCTGTCCAGCCAGGAACTGAAAGTAGGCGTGACGATGTCGGCCTGGTCGGCCGGCGGCTCGTAGCCGTACTCGCCGATGGCAGACACCCGGGGCCGGTCTACCGCGTAGGCCATGGCCTCGCGCACAGGCAGCTGGTTGAGCGGTGACTCGGTGAGGTTGATGAACATGTCGACGTTGGCGATGGGCGGGAACCAGTAACGGTAATCAGGGTTTTTCGAGGTGTAGAAGGCCTTGATGTTGGGGATGAACTGGGCTCCCAGCTGAGCCACGCCCGTGGCCAGCTCCTCGTTGGCGGGAGTATTCGAAGTGAAGGCGGGGTACTCGATCGTCTTCACTTTGGGCAGGCCCGGCTGCCAGTAATGGGGGTTGGCCGTATAGGTGATGTTCTGCCCCGTGCACTTGGAGAGCACGTACGGGCCGGTGCCCACCGGGTTGGCGTCGTTGTAGGTGACGCCGTTTTTGACCGACGCCCAGATGTGCTGGGGCAGCACGTCGATCTGGTCGGCCACGTAATAGAAGTACGGCACGGCGGGGCTGTCGAAGGTAAGGACTACGTTGTCACCGCTCTGGACGACGCTCTTCAATACCGACCAGATGGAGTTGAGGTCCAGGGCCGGGTTGGCCTTCAAGTAGTTGAAGGTGAAGGCGACGTCGGCGGCGGTCATGGGCACGCCGTCGCTCCACTTCACGCCCTGGCGGATGGTGAACGTGAGCACCTTGTTGCCGTCGCTCCAGACCCATTTCGTGGCCAGCCACGGTGTGGTTTTGCCGTTCTCGAGCGTGTTCACGTAGACGAGCGGTTCGTAGAAGAACCCGACTGAGTTGATATAAACGGCGGGGTTGTAGGGGTTGAAGCCGCACGGCCACAGCGACCCGCTCTCGTTGGAAATGGTCAGCACCCCCGACGCCGACGACGAGCTGGCGCTCGCCGTGGACGGGACGGCGGTCAGGCCCATGGCCACGACGGCCGGGGCCACCAATAAGGTCTTTAACCAACCTCTCTTCATGTTTGCTTTTCTCCCTCCTCAGGGTTCTGATGCGAGTAAACGGACCCCGTGGGGGAGGCTGGCACCCGCAGCCTCGGCCCCCAGGGCTAACGCACCGACGAGCGGGGCGTCGAACGGGTAGGCGGCCACGACGAGTTCAGGGGGAAAGGGCACCCCCGATTTGAGTGCGTGCTCCAGGGGCCCCTGCAGGCGCTCCCAGGATCTTGTCATCCCGCCGCCGACCGCAACACGGGCGGGGTCGACGGCGATGACGAGGTTGACGAGGTGTGGGCCCAATGAGGCAAGCAAGGTGTTCACCACCGCGTCGAGCTCGGGATCTACTCGAGCGGCGTGAAAAACCTGCCCGGCCGATACAGTACGGCCGAGGACCCGGGAGCCACTGGTTGCGAGGCCCATGCCGCTCACGGTGTCCTCCAGCGTCGGGCGGGCACAGATTTCCAGGCCCACATGGGTGGGGTCGACGAGGTTATAGCCGATCTCGCCCGCCGCGCCATGAGCCCCCTTAAGCACCCGGCCATCGACGACGATAGCGGCGCCCAGCCCCGTCCCTAAGTTGAGATAAATAGCCGGGTCGTACCCGGCCAGCGCCCCCCAGCGGGCCTCTGCTGTGGCGGCGGCCTTGACGTCCGTAGCCACCTTCACGGGGGCCCCGAATGCCTCTTCGACCGACCGGGCCAGAGCTATTTTTTCCCAACCGGCAATGGCGGGAGCCAAGTCGACCCCGTTCTCGAGCGGGATCCCGATCGTCGAAACTCCTACAGCGGCCAGCCGAGATCCGGTTTCGAGCGGGGTCAAAAGGGCCTGGCCGGCGGCGATGCCGCGAGCCAGGACGGTGTCCGCACCGTCGCCGGGGCAAGTGGGCAGCAGGTGGTCACGGAGGCAACGGCCGTCCAGGTCACAGACTGCGAGGGCGATCTTGGTGCCCCCAAAGTCGATCCCGAGGACTACGTCCACTGAGCCTCCACTTGGCCTCCCGACCCCACAACCTGGCTGTCCTTTGGCATCCTGACAGGAAAGTTACCTATCTACAAGGCAGGCCCGAGGATCTACGGTTACAACATGGTAAACCGTTCGTGGTCGCAGCGGGCTGCAGCGTCGGCTGAGGCGGGCAGGGGCTCCGAGACGAACGGCGTCGTTGGTGGGCGGCCGCAATTGCTCCGGGCCATGAACGAGGAAAGCCTCCTCAACGCTTTGCGCCGGGGTGGGCCGCTGACCCGGGCCGACCTCACCCGTGTGTGCGGGCTCTCCAAACCGACCGTCGGCCTCGGGCTGGCCAACCTGGAGCACGATGGGCTGGTGCGGGTGGCCGGACGGCGCACCGGCATGAAGGGCCCGTCGGCTTTGCTCTACGAGGTGGACCCCGACGCCGGGTATGTGCTGGCGCTCGACGTGGGAAAGGAGTACCTCCGCGGTGCCCTGGCCGACCTGGCCGGTACCGTGCGCTCTCGCGGCAACCGCAAGGTCCACTCGGCTCGAAGCCATACCCGCCTGTCCGAGCTCACCGCCCTTGGCGCCGAGCTGGTGGCAGCGGCGGGCGTGGCCCGAACCGACGTTACCCAGGTGGTGGTGGGGAGCCCGGGGATCTACGACCGCAAGCGGGATACCCTCATGCTGGCTGCCGGCCTGCCCGGCTGGGGCCAACCCGGGGTAATGGCCGAGCTGCGCCGGGCCTTTGGCCCCTGCACAGTGGTCGAGAATGACATCAACCTGGCAGCGTTGGCCGAACGCGACCACGGCCACGGCCGGGACGTGGCCACTTTTTCCTTTGTTTCGGTGGGGACTGGCATCGGCATGGGACTGGTGCTGGACGGGCAACTCCATAAAGGGGTACACGGCGGCGCCGGGGAGATCGGGTTCCTCCCTTTGAACGGCGACGGCCCGCTCGACGTTTCTGATGCTCGCCGGCGGGGCCCTATGGAGGCGGCGGCGTCGGCCGCCGGAGTGGTCAGGACGGCGCGCCGCAACGGGATGCGCGGGCGGCTTTCGGCGCAGCGCGTGTTCGAGGCCGCCGCGGCAGGGGACAAGGTGGCGGCGACGGTCGTGGCCGAGGAAGCCGGCCTGGTGGCCAGAGCGATCGCCTCGGTCGTCCTGGTCGCCGACCCCGAACTGGTGGTGCTGGGCGGAGGGATCGGGAGCGCACCCGGCTTTGCCGAGGCGGTGGCCGCCGACCTGCGCAAGCTCGTGCCGACCGTCCCCGACCTACGGGTGAGCGCTTTGGGCGGCGAGGCCGTCGTGGAGGGTGGGCTCCGCCTCGGGATAGACATGGCTTGGCAGCGGGTGCTCAACCGGGCCTGACCGGCTTCTCGGGCTTCTCTGACGCCGCTCCTCGCTAGCGCTCAGCACCGGCCTCATCGCTGCCTTCTTCGTACAAGGGGACCTGTACCCTGCCGATCAC
>JASHVH010000349.1 GCA_030039575.1 Acidimicrobiales bacterium
AAACCGGCTTTTCCCAGCCGGTTGCCTCCCGAAGTTCCTCGATCTTTATGCGCAGGTCGTCCGGACCAGTCCAATCCGGGTGGCGTGAAGCCGAGCGCTGGTCCACCCCCGCCGGCAGCGTGCGCATGGCCGCCACTCGCTCGCTCACCTTCTGGCCGAGCAGTAGCCCACCCCCTCCCGGCTTCGCGCCCTGGCCGACGACCACTTCGATGGCGTCCGATTGGCGAAGGTGCTCGGGATTGAAACCGTACCGCGATGGAAGGCACTGGAACACCAGGGTGTTCGAAGCCTTCCTCTCTTCGGGCGTCATCCCCCCGTCGCCGGTCGTCGTCGAGGTACCTAATTCGCTGGCCGCCCGGCCCAACGCCTCCTTGGCGTGGGCAGAAAGGGCCCCGAAACTCATACCGGCAATGGTGATGGGGATATCAAGTCGGAGAGGTTTGGAGGCAAAACGGGAGCCGAGGACAGTCGAGGTGTCACACCGTTCCCGGTAACCTTCGAGAGGGTAGCGGGAGGCTGATGCCGTAAGGAAAACGAGGTCATCGAAGGTGGGGAGGCGCCGCTTGGCGCCCCAGCCCCGGATTTCGTAGTGGCCGACCTCGGCCATCTCCTGGATCTGGCCGACTACCTCTGGTGGGAAGGTATGGCTGGGCAAGGTCCCGGCGGCCGGGAGGACCGCCGAAGGCCCGCCGCCGTTCATCCCGGGAGAGCGGTGCCCCATCAGTATTGCGTGCCCTTTAAGGCGTCGAAGTTGTACAGCTCTTTGGCGGAAGCCACCCGGACGACATCCTCCGCAGAAATGTGGTCGAAACCAGTTATCTTCACCAGTTGAGACACAGCGTGGACGTCCGCCTGCGTCAGGTCCTCGATGCGGGCGTCAGAGCCCAGAGACCGGACCTTGCCCGCGACATATATAACCGCTTCGTAAAGCGAGTCGCCGAGGAACGCACCCGCATCGCCTCCGACGAGGATCGTCCCCGCCTGCGCCATGAAACCGCTCATGTGGCCTACGTCGCCGGCCACCGCGACCGTGCCGCCCTTTAATGAAATGCCGACGCGAGCGGAGGCGTCTCCTTCTATGACCACGGTCCCTCCATGCGCCGATGCCCCCACGCATTCGGAAGCGTTGCCCTGTACTTTTACGCAGCCTGACATGAGGTTCTCACCTACCGACCAGCCAACAAAGCCCTGGACCGTAATCTCCGGCCCGTCGCAAAGGCCACCGATAAAGTAGCCCGCGCTGCCATCGACCGTTACCTTCAAATGCTTAGGGATGCCGACGACGAGGTTGTGCCGCCCGGCCGGGTGCGTGACCGTCACGTGGCTACCACTTGGCAGCGCTCGCAGGCGCTCGTTCACCTCTCGAACAGAGAGCTCAGCGCAGGAAAGGGTTACAGCGACGTCGTCCAGGAGTAAACCTCCTCGGGAGCGGGCTCGAACACGCAGGCGTCGTCGATACCAGGAAGCTCCGCCAATGCCACGAACTCCGACCCAACCGCCACGTAATCGGCGGTTTCGGCCACCACCATAGGCTTGCACGCGAACGAGTCCCTCACGATGGCGAACTCTCGCTCGGTCGCCACCAGCAGGGTGAAGAAGCCGTCGAAACGCTTGAGCACGGCTCTCAGCGCTTCCTCGAGGGTGGCACCGGCCGACATCTCGACCGAGACGAACCTGGCGGCCACCTCCGAGTCGTTGTCTGTTTCACAGCAAACGCCTTCGTCCTCGAGCTCCCTCCTGATGGTCGCATAATTGGAGAAGCTACCGTTGTGGACGAGGGCCAGGTCGGCACTGGGGCAGAACGGGTGTGAGTGCGCAATTGTCACCGCCGACTCTGTGGCCATCCTGGTGTGGCCCACCACCTGGTAGCCGGGCCTCGTGCCGACCTCGTAGGTGTCGCAGACAGCACGGGCCGAGCCGACGCTCTTGAACACCTCCATGGCCCTGCCGAACCCAAAAATCGTCGCGGACGGCTCCACCTCGACCAGAACTCCGCGTAGCTCGTCGACCCCCATCTCCGTAATGACCAAGGCGTCCGGCCCTCGCTGCTGCAGTTCAACGGCCTTGTCGGTCGCCTTTCCGAGAGCGGCGGCGACGTCAGCCCACGGCCGGCCCGATCGCGGCGCTCGGAGTGAGTACTTCCAGCCCGGACCGGGCACCCTGTTCGAATAGAGGGCGATGCCGGCTGAGTCGGGGCCCCTGGTGGCCAGGGCATCGAGCATCGGCACGAACAGCTCCCCAAGCGCGTGCAGGTAGCGGTCGGTCCGGCAGGAGAAACCAACGATCCCACACAAAGTGCTGCTTCCTTTCGTGCCGAGGTGAGGCACTTCAACAGCCGGTGGGCCAGCTCAGGCTAAAACGTCTAAGAACAGACCTTATCCGGTACTGCCATTCAAACCCGGTTCCTGGCGGCTGTCAAGACAGGCGTGGTGAACCCGGACGCTCACACCAACTCCGAGCAAGAGGCGGCCTATCCTCGGGGCTATGCGCCTCACCGATGGGGACCTGCCATCCGAGGACGGGCCGGGGAACGTCGACGCGGCCGTGTTCCGAGTGGTGCGGGCAGGCAACGCGTACGAAGAAACAGTTGAGCGTCTCCTCCAGGTGATCAAGCTCGGCATCGTCCCCCATGGAGAACGGCTTCCCCCCGAGCGTGAGCTAGCCAACCGGCTGGGCGTCAGCCGAGTGACGTTGAGGGAGGCGATCCGAAGCCTCCAGCAGGCGGGCTACGTCGAGCCTCGCCGAGGCCGCTTCGGTGGCACCTTCGTCCTTTACCAGCCCAACCCCAGCAACGCGGAAGCGCGCCGTATCGCCGGCGTTTTGGGCGGGTCGCTGGAGGACGCTTTGACCTTCCGCCGGGTGCTGGAGCCCGGAGTGGCCGAAGCAGTCGCCCAACGCCAGCTGAGCGAGCTCCAGCAATCAAGGCTCCGGGACCGGTTGAACGAGGTCTCGGCCGCTCCCATGAGGACGTACCGCCAGGCCGACGCCCGCCTCCACCTCGCGATTGCGGAACTGACTGGCTCGCCCATGGTGACGCGTGCGGTGGCCGAGGTACGCATCACCCTCAACGACCTGCTGGACGCTATCCCCCCACTCGACCCACCGATAACTCATTCAAACGAGCAACATGAGGCTTTGGTACGCGCGCTCCTGGCCCACAACGCTCGTCAGGCGAGGAGGGTCATGGAAGAGCACGTCGACGCAACCGCGGCGCTGCTTCGCGGCTTTCTGTCCTAATTTCGTCATCTACTTCTTCTTCGGCCTTCTCGTTCGGCACCGGCTGGTTCATCTGACCCGTTTCGCCCGTGCGGCACCGGCTAAATTCAAATTACCGCCTCGAGCATTGCTCGGATCAGGTCATGCGACCGCTGGACATGAACGGTCAGCAAGTCAGAGACTCGCTCTGCATCGCCCTCGAACACTGCGGTGGCAATGGCTCGGTGTTCCTCGTCGGAGTGGCCCCGCTCGTAACCGTCGCTGCCGTCCATCTCGTTGGCCACAAGCACTATCCGGTACCGCTCCGTGCGGTCCCAAAGCTGGTCGAGGTGACGAGTCAGCTGCTGATTGCCGGAAGCACTGAACACAGCGCGGTGAAATTCCCGGTTGTGGTCGAAACGGTCCCTGGGGTCGCTGCTGACCGGCGGGTCGAGGAGGTCCTTCAGCCTGGCGACGTCCTCCGCCGTGCGGTTGAGGGCGGCCAGCCGTCCTGCCAACGGGTCAAGGGCAACCCGGATAACGTACAGGTCGTCCAGCTCCTTCAGGCCAAGGGGCGAGACCGTCACCATGGTGTGGGCGATAAATACGACCAGACCTTCGCTCTCGAGACGGCGCAATGCTTCACGTATCGGTGTAGGCGACATCTGGAACTCGGCGGCCAGCTCGGCTTGATTAATAGCGGTCCCCGGTGGGAGCGCACCGGTCAGAATTCGCCATCTCGTCTCTCGGTAGACCGCTTCGGCCTTGGTGAGATTTGCCAACATTTCTATCTACCGCTCTTTATTTCTCCTGGATGTGCAACCTGTAGAATACGCTAACCGGTGGGTTCACAGGGCCTCCGTCGGGACAGACGACGGTGCCGGCGCCATTTCAGGAGCCACGAAACAAGCAACGTGGTGACCGACCTCAATAGGCCCAAGCGCCGGTGTTGCCTCGGCGCACCGGTCTTGCGCGTATGGGCACCGCCACCGGAAACGGCAGCCCTCGTCGGGGTCGATCACCCGGGGTGGCTCACCGACGTCCTCTTCAGTCAGTGTCAATACTACGCGAGGGTCGGGGACCGCGGATAAGAGCAGCTGAGTATATGGGTGCCGCGGCGCTCGCAAGACCCGCTCGGCCGGCCCGTACTCGACCAACTTGCCCGCGTACATCACGGCGACGGTGTCGGCCAGGTACCAGGCGCTGGCAATATCGTGTGTGACGTACAGGACCGACACTCCTTCGCGATCGCGCAGGTCGGCCATCAGGTTCAACAACCCGATCCGGATCGATACGTCCAGCATCGAGACCGGCTCGTCGGCCAAGATCAAGCGGGGACGCGAAAGAAGGGCCTCGGCAAAGCCGACCCGCTGGCGCTGTCCCCCCGATAATTCGAAAGGAAAACGGTCGATGATCTCCGAAGCGGGGCTCAGGCCGACTTCATCGAGCACCCGTTCAATTTCGGCGCGGCGGTTGGCGGGGCGGACGTCCGGGCGATGGAGCCTGGCCGTGCGCAACAACGAGTGGGAAATCCTGTAGGCGGGGTTGGAGACGCTGAAGGGGTCTTGGAACACTATGCGCACTTTGCGCCGGTATGCGAGCTGAGCCGGGCGTCGGCGCACCTTCGACAGAGGGCGGCCTTCGAAATAGATCTCGCCCGCGGTCGGGCGAGCCAGCATGGCAAACAGGCGCACGACCGTGCTCTTGCCGCTGCCGCTCTCCCCGACCAGAGCGACGATCCTTCCCGCACCGATGCTCAGGCTGACGTCGTCTACTGCGTGCAGCCGACGGCGCGACCACGGCGGGCCCACCCCGAAGTGTTTCGTGACTGATTCTGCCCGCAGCAGGTCCTCGTCAGCCGGCACGGCTCGCTCGTTCTGCTACTCGAATGCACCGGACCAGGCGGCCGTCTATTTGTTCTTCTGGTGGGTCAACGCGGGTGCACTCGTTCCCGGCGTCGGGACAGCGGTCGGCGAAGCGACAGCCGGCAATCCGCAGCCGAAGGTCGGGCGGCGACCCGGGGATGCCCGTCAAGCGCCGGCGGACCGCCTGGATCGAGGGAAAAGCTTCGAGCAGCCCGGCCGTATAGGGGTGCAGCGGTTTGGAGAAAATTCTTTGGGTCGGGCCAAGCTCAACGATCTTCCCCCCGTACATCACGGCCAGTTCGTCGCCGACCCCACCTACCAACGACATGTCATGGGTCACGAACACCACCGCGAAGCCGAGCCGCTCCTGTAGACGCTTTATTTGGATCATGAGGGACCGTTGAGCCACCACGTCCAACGACGACGTCGGTTCGTCCATTATCACCAGCTGGGGCTCGAACAGCAGCGCCATCGCAATCATGGCTCGCTGGCGCATGCCTCCGGAGAGCTGGTGAGGGTAACTCCGCAAGTGGACCGGGTCGATCCCGACCATGCGCAGGACCTCGGACGACCGCTTCCGGATCTCCTGCGCCGATATCTTGCCGTGCTCTTCACACGCATCCCGCATCTGAGCGCCGAGCGACCTGACCGGGTTGAGGGCGTTCATGGCGCTCTGCATAACTACTGAGAACTCCCGCCAGCGGAGGTGCCGCAGTTGGCTCTCACCGAGCGTCACTAAGTCTCGGCCGTTGAAGTGCACCTCGCCCGAGACGATCTCCGCCGGAGGGTTCAAGAGTTGGGCGATGGCGAACAGCAGTGTGGATTTGCCGGAACCTGACTCACCGACGATGCCGAGGAACCCTCCCGCGTGCAACTCGAGGTCCACCGCGTCTACCGCTCGTACAGCCCCGCTTTCCGTCAAGTAGTCGACGGTCAGGTTACGGACCGACAGGACGGCATCCTCAGCCACGGCGCACCTTGCCGCTCCTCTTGCGCACCGGCCGGAGGGCCGGGTTGCTTATCTCATCGAAGGCATAGTTTAGCAACGCCAGTGCCGCCCCCAGGAGGGCGACGCAGACGCCGGGCATCAACGCCCACAAAGGCATCCCTGTATTGAGGGCTTCGCTGTTTTGGGCCCAGTACAGCATGGTGCCCCAGCTCAGGCTCGATGGGTTGCCGAGGCCCACGAACTGCAACCCGGCGGCGGCCAGGACGGCGTAGAGCGCCGCGGTAAGAAAACTGGCCACGATCAAGGAGGTCATGGTCGGGAGGGCCTCGAACACCACGATGTAAAGACGGCGCTCTCCTCTGGCTTTGGCCGCTTCCAGGAACTCACGTCGCTTCAACGAGAGCATCTGGGACCGGAGCTGCCGAGCACCGAACGACCAACCGGTAACCACAAGCACGACGATCAGCATCCACAAATTGGCACCGTTCGTATATGCGGCAATAACCACAACGAGGGGGAAGGCGGGGACGACGAGAAGTACATCGATCAAGATCGATAGCGTGCCGTCCCACACCCCACCCAGGAACGCGGCGGAGACACCCACCATGACCGCCAGCAGGGTGGCCAAAGCCCCGACGGCGAGGGCCACGATTAAAGAAGCTCTCGCCCCCCACACGAGCTGTGAGAAAACATCTTGACCGTACGAGGTTGTCCCGAGGAGATGGGCCATCGATGGGGGCAAGCCCGGGTCGAAGATCTCGGCGCTCGGGTTGTACGGCGCGATCACGCCCGGGATGGCCGCCATCACGGTAAAGATCAGGAACAGGCTGGCCCCGATGACCGCTTTTCGGTTATGGAGCAGCGACGGGGCCAGGCCCCGTCGTCTCCGTCGGGCCGGCACGGCCCCGACAGCCTCAGGCTCGGCGCCGACGGCCGGTTCGCGCGCAGCGCCGATTACGGCCACGCCGGCTAGCTCCCGTCCCGAGTGCGCGGGTCCAGAAAAACGGTCAAGATGTCGACGGCCAGGACCGCCACTAGCACAGCCACCGTGATCAAGAGGAACAGCGCTTGCATAAGCGGGTAGTCCTCGTTGGAAACTGCGTCCAGCAACATCCAACCGAGGCCAGGGTAATTGAAGACGTACTCCACGAGCACGGCCCCGCTGACGACGAAACCCAGCGCGATGCCGAAACCGGTGAGGTTCGGCATAATGGCGTTCCTACCGGCATAATGCCACATAATTTTCCATTGTCGGATCCCTTTGGCGCGCGCCATGCGCACGTAGTCCTCAGCCACCACGGTGATCGTATTGTTCCGCATGGTTAGCGCCCACCCGCCGAGTGAGGTAAGGACGATGGTGATGGCGGGAAGGATAGAGTGCTGAAGGACACTCGCAATGAAGGTGCCGTTAAACCCGGGTACGAGCGTCGTATCGTAGCCGCCGCTGATTGGGAGCCAGTTGAGCGTCACCCCGAACAGCAGGATCGCCAGCAGCGCGAACCAGAAGTAAGGGAAGCCGGAGAGGATAACGAACAGGGGCGGGAAAATGCTGTCCATCTTGCCTCCCCGGAACCACGCGCTTACGAGCCCGATGATGGTCCCAAAGATGAACGTAACCACGGTCGTCACGCCGACAAGGCCGATCGTCCACGGGAGCGCCTGGGCTATCTCACGGCCAACAGAATCGGGGAAAAATGTGTACGAGATCCCGAAGTTGCCCGTGGCGCAGTTACCCAGGTACGCCCAGTACTGCTGCCAAAGGCTCTGTTGATGGGTGAGCCCGAACATTATCTCGAGGGTGTGGAGAGACTGGGGGCCGAGATGCCCTCTCGATTCGAAGCGGCTGAGCATGGCCAGCGCAGGGTTCCCCGGCATGAGGCGCGGCAGGAAGAAGTTGAACGTGAGCGCGGCCCACAATGTGATCAAGAAAAACCCGATCCGGCGTGCGACGAACCTCATGGCATCTCCGCGCAGGTAGCGGCGAAACAACCCTGGGACCCGAACCTACCCCCAGGGCCCTCCTCTGTAACGCCGTGGCCCTTATGACCCCCCTTGCCGTCTTCTGTAGGTGCGCTCAAACTACTCCTGCGCACCTGAGCCGGTCCCCGCGCCCACGAACGGGGACGTCGGCAGCAAAGACATCTTGGACCGGCCTCGATATAGAAAAGAGGATACAGAGTAGTCCGGAAGATTGTCAACGGCGCCCCGGCGCCGCGGCCGAGCCTGAACGGCCACGTCCCCGCCGACGCCCTGCCCCGCCAGCGGTCCCGAGGTCCCAACTTCCTTCCAAGCGACCCCAGGCCTTGCGCCGTCTCATCCTGCTACGAAAATATTCTATAGGGTAGTTCTCACAGGGGGTCGATAGCGGGCCCGTAGGCGATGGCGTCGGCCGGCGCCGGTTGAGAGGAGATGGCGATGACCCACAACGGTGCCGATCAAAGGGGTAGCGCGACGTCGGTCCAGGTCGAGCCGCTCACGATCCGCACGGGGGCTGTGGTCCAAGGCGTTGACCTGAGCGAGGACCTGAGCGACGAGGTGATCGGGGGCATTCGTGGTGCCCTGTTGCGTCACAGGGTGATTTTTTTCCGACGCCAGCGCTTAAGTGGTGAGCAGCACCTCAGCTTCGCCTCCCGGTTCGGTGAGATCACCGCCGGTCATCCCACTCTGTCCCCCGAGCCTGGTCAACCTCACGTCTTGGAACTGGACTCGCTGGCCGGTGGGCGGGCCGACGGTTGGCACACCGACAACACCTTCACCGACCGTCCCCCCACCTTTTCAGTCCTGCGCAGCGTGGTCATCCCTCCTTGCGGGGGCGACACGATCTGGGCGAACACGGTCGCCGCTTACGAGCACCTACCGGAGCCTCTGCGGCTCTTGGCTGGCACGCTTCGGTCTGTTCACACCAACGCACCGGACATCGCATCGTCGGTCACCTTCGCCGACGAGGCGGCGCGTCTGCACGAGCAGGAGTTCGTCTCCACCGTCTTCGAGACCGAGCACCCAGTGGTGCGAGTCCACCCCGAGACCGGGGAGTTAGCGCTCCTGCTTGGTGGCTTCGCTCAACGGATCGTCGGCCTTTCGGGGCGGGAGTCCCGGGCTGTAATTGGGATGCTACAGGACCGGGTGCCCACGCCGGAGAACACGGTGCGTTGGCACTGGGAACAGGGCGACGTAGCTATGTGGGACAACCGCTCGACCCAGCACTACGCCGTCAACGACTATGGCGACATCCATCGCGTTGTGAAAAGGGTAACGGTGGCCGGGGCCGTGCCGGTGGGCATCGATGGCCGCCCAAGTGTTGCCTTGCGGGGCGACGCCAGCGCCTACAGCGTGGTTGGAGCTTATTGAGCCTGAGATTGCGCCGGCGGTCCCGGACCGGCCGCGCCCACGGTGG
>JASHVH010000350.1 GCA_030039575.1 Acidimicrobiales bacterium
AGTGGGCTCGTCCGTGCTAGGGGGAGGGGCTATGACAGACTTAGCGATCGGGCTCATCGGCGATCCCAGGCTGCGGCCATTTAGCGGGCGGCTCATAGAGGCCCGGCCTGTGCCAATGAAAGCGTAGCCACTTGGCTTTCTTAGCGCGCCGCCTGGGTTTCTACCTGATAACAGCCTGGGTCGCGATTACGGTCAATTTTTTTATTCCACGGCTGATGCCAGGCAACCCGGTCGACTTGGTCTTCGACCGGGTACGGCACGCCATCTCACCGGCTGCGCTTCATGCGTTCACCATCGCCTTCGGCATCGACAATAAACAGAGCCTCATTAGCCAGTACTTCGGCTATCTCGACCAGATTTTGCACGGAAATCTTGGGATTTCCATCACCTTCTTCCCCACTCCAGTCAGCTCTGTAATCCGCGGGGGGCTGCCGTGGACGCTGTTCCTCGTCGGTGTCTCCACGGTCCTCAGCTTCTTGTTCGGGACTCTCCTCGGCATGGTGGCAGCAGTTCGCCGTGGGACCTGGGTTGACGCGCTCTTGCCGGTAACCTCGTTCTTGTCGGCAATGCCGTATTTCTGGATGGGCTTGCTGGTGCTGACCGTTTTTGCTGTAAACCTGGGCTGGTTCCCGCTCAGTGGCGGCTATTCACCTACGGTCACGCCGAGCTTCACGTGGGGCTTTATCTCCAGCGCGCTCGACCATGCCATACTCCCAGCAGCTACCATCGTGGTCAGCTCTATCGCGGGCTGGCTCCTCGGGATGCGCAACGTCATGATGGGCACGCTCGGGGAAGACTACGTCCTCTTGGCTGAAGCCAAAGGACTTCCGCAGCGCCGGGTAACTTTCACGTACGCCGCCAGGAACGCCATCCTGCCAAACATGGCCGCCTTTGCGTTGTCTCTTGGCTTTATTGTGAGCGGTGCCCTCCTGACCGAGGTCGTCTTTTCCTACCCCGGCATTGGCTACCTGCTCTTCGAGGCCGTCGAAAACGAGGATTACCCGTTGATGCAGGGGATCTTCCTAATGATCACGCTGCTTGTCCTGCTGGCCAACCTGCTGGCCGATGTCATGTACGCCGCACTGGACCCGCGCACGCGAGAGGTGGCCTGAGCTGGTGTCCACTGTCGACGTCTACTTGCGCCCGCGAGGGTGGTTGCGCACCGCAGTTCGCTCGCCGAAAGTGCTGACGGGCTTAGGGCTCCTGATCTTTTTCGTCCTCCTCGGCGTGATAGGCCCTATGTTCGTCGGCAACCCGTCCGCCACCGGCCCGGACGCATACGCTCATCCGTCTTTACAGTACCCGTTGGGGACGACGGACACCGGTCAAAACGTACTGGCTCAGCTGGTAGATGGCACAAGTGTTTCGCTTATCGTCGGGTTTGTCGCAGCGGCGATCGCTACTGTCATCGCAGTGGCGATCGGGCTCTCGAGCGCCTTTCTTGGCGGGGTGCCCGACGAAATCCTCTCCACCATCACCAACGTTTTTCTCGTGATCCCGGCCCTGCCGCTTGTGATCGTCTTGGCGGGGTACCTGCACGGTGCCAGTACGCTGGTGATCTCGGTCGTCATCGCAGTAACTGCGTGGCCCTGGACGGCGAGGATCATGCGGGCCCAGACGCTGTCGCTCCGCCGGCGGGACTATGTCCAGTCGGCCCGGGTGGCGGGCGAGTCGACGACCCGGATCATCTGGTTCGAGATCGTCCCCAACGAGATCCCTCTCATATTTGCTCAGTTCCTCATAACGGTCCTCTACGCCATACTCATCCAGGCGGGCCTTGCGTTCCTCGGCGTCGGGTCCGTGACCACCTGGAGCTGGGGCACCATGCTGTACTGGGCTCAGAACGCGGAGGCGCTCTCATTCGGGGCGTGGTGGTGGTTCGTACCACCGGGCCTCTGCCTCGCGCTGCTCGGGACAGGGCTCGCGCTCATGAACTTCGGCGTGGACGAGATCGCCAATCCCCGGCTGAGCTCAGCCCGTGCCAAGCGGCCATCGCGTCGCATGAAAACCAAGCCCGCTTCTGACCGAGCCCTGACAGCCCCCGACGTGGTCGTAGGGGCCTGATCGTGTTGACCGCCCCAGAACCGCCAGGCCATGCCGCTCCCGTGGAGACCGGCGGAGCCCTAACGCCGGCTACCACTCCGGCGCCTGCCGGCCTTCTTCTCGAGGTCCGCGGCCTCTGCGTAGACTACGGCGCCGGCCCGGGCGCCGTTCACGCGGTGGACCAGGTGGACCTCGTCATCAACCGGGGCGAGGCACTTGGTATAGCCGGGGAAAGTGGCTCGGGCAAGTCGACCCTGGCCCATGCGATCACCCGCCTTCTTCGCCCGCCGGCGGAGGTCACAAGGGGGCAGGTCCTGTACCATCAGCGCGGGCCCGGTACCGGGGGCCCGGTCGACGTGCTCACTCTCTCCAAGTCGCAGCTACGCCGTTACCGCTGGGAGCAGGTAGCCGTTGTCTTCCAGAGCGCGATGAACGCTCTCAATCCCGTTATCGATGTCAGGAGCCAACTGACCGACGCGTTGCGGACGCACCGGCCGTCGATGAGCCGGTCCGCCCGGCGGGCGCGGGCGGCGGAGTTGCTGGACATGGTGGGCGTGAGCGGTGACCGGCTACGGAGCTTTCCGCACGAGCTGTCCGGGGGAATGCGACAGAGGGTCATGATAGCCATGGCTCTTGCTCTCGGGCCCGACCTAGTCGTCATGGACGAGCCGACAACCGCTCTCGATGTCGTCACGCAACGCCAGATCCTGGAGAAGATCGAAGAACTGCGGGCCGAGTTCGGCTTTGCCTACGTCTTCATCACCCACGACCTCTCACTGCTGATCGATACCGCAGACACCATCGCCATCATGTACGCCGGCCGAGTGGTCGAGGTGGCTCCGGCAAAGCGTCTTTACATCCGGCCCGCCCACCCCTACAGCCGCGGGCTGCTGGGCTCGTTCCCTGCGTTGACGGGCCCCCGGCGGGAGCTCACTGGCATCCCCGGGTCACCTCCGGATTTACGGGCATTACCTGTCGGCTGCCCTTTTGCACCTCGCTGCGGCCAAGCGATGGACATCTGCCGAACGAGTTACCCGCCCTCGACTTCTTTAGCGCCTACGGGAGAGGAGCGTCACCTGGTCTCGTGCTGGTTGTCCGCCCAGTCAGCCGGGTCACCACCTTCGCATAACGTCAATTACAGGCGAGCCGAGGGGAACCGATGACTGAGCCCGACCGGCCCGATGGTCCGGGTGAGGCGCTGATCCGGGTCAACGGGCTCACGAAGCATTACACGGTGCGCGCTCGTAACCTCAGGTCCCTCGCCACCCGGCGCAGCATCGTCCATGCCGTCGACGACATCTCGTTCGAGCTCTTCCCTGGTACCTGCATTGCGCTCGTAGGGGAGAGCGGTTCGGGCAAATCGACCGTGGGACGTGTCCTCACCTACCTCGATCGTCCGACTTCCGGCGAGGTGCTTCTTCGGGGAAAGGCCCCGAACTTGAAGAAACGCTCGGAAGTACGGAATTACCGCTCTCAAGTGCAACTTATCCTCCAGGACCCATACGCTTCGTTGAACCCTGTGCACACCGTTGCTTACCACCTCGAGAGGCCTCTGCGGATCCACGACATGGTGAAGTCCAAAAGTGAGGCACGTGCCACCATCATCAGGCTTCTGGAGGAGGTCCACCTCACGCCGGCCGCCCAGGTCATCGACAAGCTACCTCATGAGTTGTCGGGAGGCCAGCGCCAGCGGGTGGCCATAGCGCGGGCTGTGGCGGTGCAACCAAGCGTCTTGGTGGCCGACGAGCCCGTTTCGATGCTCGACGTCTCCGTCCGTCTGAGCATCCTCAACCTCTTGAACGAGCTCGTGACAAAAAGCCGCCTTGCGCTCCTGTACATAACCCACGACATCGCCTCCGCCCGATATTTCGCAGAACGGCTTCTCGTTATGTACGCCGGCGAGATCCTGGAATCCGGCCCGTCAGAGGAGGTGACGCAGTCTCCTGCCCATCCCTATACTCAACTTTTGATCTCCGCCGCCCCCGATCCTGACGCGTCGGCACGCGGCACCCGCCGTAAGATGCGGGCGCCGGGCGAGAACCCGAGCCTCATTGCGCCGCCATCGGGCTGCCGCTTCCATCCGCGCTGCCCCCACGCGATGGATATTTGCGCCAAAAGTCGGCCGCCTAGGTTCCAAATCAACGATTCTCACTGGACCTCGTGCTGGTTGTTCGGGGACACACCCCAGACACAGCCGGGGGCGGCGGCCGAGCTTCCGGCACCCCAAAAAAAGGTAACTAAAACAACCGGCTCGACACGAGATGAACAATGAACCCCCAGCACACAACGCACAAACCTATAACTGCAAGAAACAACCCTAAATTCCGCATAGGGAGGAATGATGACACTATTTCACAAGAAGACACTGCGTTTCAAAGTCTCGCTGTCGTTAGCAGGCATGGCCCTGGCAGTGATGGCGTGCCCATCCATCTCATCCGCTGCCACGCTGAGAGCCAACTCGTCCCAAAGTGAGCTGACAATCATCGCTGACCCCGCCGGGCCGTTCGCCGACGGGTGGAACCCCTTCTCGTTGTCCAACTCTGCGTATGTGCAGGGGGCGACCGGGTTGGTGTACGAGCCGCTCATGCAGTACAACTTATTGAAAACCGGGCAGATCTACCCGTGGCTGGCCACTTCCTGGAGCTGGGCCAGCGGGGGGACCGAGCTCGTCGTCCATACCCGTACCGGCGTGAAGTGGTCCGACGGGAAGCCCTTCAGCGCCGCCGACGTGGCCTTTACCTTCAACTTGATGAGGAAGTTCCCGGCTCTCGACGTGAACGGCGTGACGTTCACGAGCGCCAGTGCGCCCAGCCCTACCGAGGCGATCATCAAGTTCCCCCATGCCGCGTACACGCAGTTGTTCGACATCAGCCAGGTGCTGATCGTCCCGCAACACATCTGGGCGAGCATCTCCAACCCGGTGACCTATGTGGACGACAACCCCGTCGGGTCGGGACCGTACACGGTGAGCTCGTTTTCGGCCGCTGAGTTCACCCTTGTACGCAACCCACACTACTGGCAGCCAGGCCTCCCGAAGATCGACGCCCTCCATTTCCTTTCTTACGCCTCGAACCCAAGCGCGGGGCTAGCCATCAGCACTGGCACGATCGACTGGAACACAGTCTTCATGCCCAATTACAAGACCGGGTTCGTCGACAAGGACTCGTCCAAGCACTTCGAGACGGTGGCGCCCATCGGGAACTTCTACATGTGCCCGAACCTTACGCAGTACCCCTTCAGCATGACCGTAGTACGCAAGGCGCTCGGCGAGATGATAGACCGCAACACCATCACGACCGAAGGTGAGCACGGGTTCTTCTCCCCCACCTATAGCCCGACCGGGCTTACCCTGCCTCGCTGGAGCACTTGGCTCGCTCCCCAGTACGCGGGCCTCACCCTCAAGTACGACCCGAGTGCCGCCAAGGCAATGCTCGAGAAAGCGGGGTTCAAGGCCGGCGCGGGTGGGATGCTTGACGAACCGAACGGCTCGCCGTTTACCATCACGATCCTGGGCCCGTCGCCTTACACGGACTGGATGACTGACGCCCAGCTCATGGCCAGCGAGATGCGGCAAGCCGGCATAGCGACGACGGTTACAGGTGTGTCCGTCAGCGAGTGGACAAACGACTACACGGTCGGCAACTACCAGTACACGTTCTGCGGCCAGTTCACTACCAATGACCCGTACTCGATTTACAACTACATGCTGAACAGCAGCCTGACTGCCCCGGTCGGCAAGGGCGCCGTGGGGGACGTGGAGCGGTTCTACAGCAAGCAGGCAGATGCGGCCCTGACGGCGGCATCATCGACCGATAACAGCGCGCAGCTGTTGAAGGATTACACCGCGCTCGAGTCGATCATGGTGAACCAGGTCCCGGCCATACCTCTGTTCGATGGCGGGGAGTGGGCAGGGTACACAACGGTCCACGCCGTCGGCTGGCCAAGTGCCAGTGACCCGTACGAGGCCAACGCCGTCTTTTCCCCGTGGGACGAGGTGATCGTGCTGCGGCTGAGGCCGGCGTGAGGAGCGCCTCAAACTTCGGCACAGAACTGAAGACCTAGCCGGTCGACTGAGGCGAGGAGTGTTGCCGCGACAGCTACTACCAGATAGGAGAGCACCGACGATGAGCTCCCAATTGCTGATGTTCCCGAAGGGGTTCCTTTGGGGAGCGGCAACCTCCTCATACCAGGTCGAGGGCGCAGTGGCCGACGACGGTCGTGGTCCTTCCATATGGGACACCTTCGACCACCAGCCCGGAAAAGTGTTGAACGGTGATACTGGTGAGGTCGCCTGTGACCATTACCACCGCTGGGAGGGCGACCTCGACCTCTTGAACGACCTGGGGTTGCGATCCTACAGATTTTCGGTTTCGTGGCCTCGGGTCCAGCCTGATGGAGCCGGCAAGGTAAACCAAAAAGGCCTTGACTTCTATCGCCGCTTGGTTGAAGGTCTTCGCCACCGTGGCATTGAGCCCCTGCTTACGCTGTACCACTGGGACCTGCCGGAGGCACTTCAGCAAAAAGGAGGATGGACGAGCCGGGAAACTACCGACAGGTTTGAGGAGTTTGCCGGCATAATGGGTTCCGCCTTTCACGACGGCGTCACCCTGTGGGTCACTCTGAACGAACCGTTCTTTGCCGCTTTCGAAGGGTACGAGCTCGGAGGGCTGGCTCCCGGCCTGACCGATACGGGTGCGGCGGTTGAAGCGGCCCACAACATGCTCCTCGCTCACGGGAAGGCTGTGCGTACGCTGCGTGCGTGCCTTCCCGAGAGCGCCGAGATAGGCATCGCGCTGAACCTCGACGTCGTCCGGCCGGCTACTTCCTCCCCCGAAGACGTCGCCGCCGCCGGGCGAGTGAACGATTACCTGAACAGATGGTTCCTGGACGCGGTGCTCAAGGGCAGCTACCCTCGATGGCTGCACGACCGGTACGTCCAGGTGACCGGCCGTGAGTTCGTGCGGGCGGGAGATCTGGGGGTAATCGGCGCCGGCATTGATTTCCTCGGCGTCAATTACTATACGCCGGTCTACGTCGAGTCAGAGGCTTCAAGAGATCGGATGGCGCCCGGCAGCAGGTCAACTGCCACTGACACGGTCCTCCGCCGCCCTTACCCTGACTACCTTGCCGCAGCGGCGGCACGGCGCCCGGCGGGTAACTACACGGCGAAGGGGTGGGACGTAGACCCCGGCGGTTTGCGGGAGATGTTGCTGTGGCTGCGCCACAACTACAACGGCGTCCCGGTCTACATCACAGAGAACGGAGCGAGCTACCCCGACGCAGTCGGTGCCGACGGTGAGGTCCATGACCCCCGCCGGATCGAATACCTCCGCACCCACCTGGTCGCCGCCAACGAAGCAATCGTTGAGGGAGTCGACCTGCGGGGTTATTTCGTGTGGTCGTTACTGGATAATTTCGAGTGGGGCGATGGTTATGCCCAACGTTTTGGCATAATACACGTCGACTTCGCCACGCAGCGACGTACCCCAAAGTCGAGCGCTAAGTTCCTGAGTGAGGTGGCGAGGCGGAACGCCGTGAGCCGCGCAGCCGCTTCGTTACCGGCCGACACGTAAGAGCAAAAAGAACTCGTCCACACCCAAAGCACTCGCAACGGCCAATCGACCGGGCCGATGGAAGAGCCCAGCGCCCGGGTCAGCCGTCCTCGTCCTCTGCGTTTCGGACACGTTCGGCGATCAAGGTCTCGAGCTCATGGACGGCTTGCCTGAGCCGGACCGAACCGTCAGCGCGCTGAATTTCCGACTCCAGAATTGCCATCTCGGAGGCCAAGTCATGGTCAGCGAACACCTGGTCGACCCACCGGGAGAAGTCGTGACCCCCGGCGTGGTGCCTGAGGGAGCCGTCAGAGCAGGTTGGCAGTATGCGAACGAGTTCCTCGAGGTTGTGGGCAACTCTGCCATTGGCTGGACCGGGCCCTTCCCGGAACCAGAAACCTCGCTCCGTTGGCACACCTACAGCCGAGTACTTGTGTTGGTGCCTGAGATGACCCAGCTTCCGCGGAGCAACCTGGACAACCGGGCCTGGTGTTGCGTCGCCTTTTCTCGACACCACAAGAGTCGAGTTGTCCCCCACCGGTGTGAGGGTGATGTCGATGCTATCGAGGACGCGCTGATCGAGCTGTGACAGCTGGTAGGTCACAACCAAGTGGTTATACAGGCACGGCTGGTAGAAGCGCCTTAAAGGCGAGTTTTGGCCGTAAGGCACCTGCGCTTCATCGATGAGCACCCAGTCGGGGCGTCCCGTTTTGTCTCGGAACTCCGCCATAAGCGGGGCAAACCGCATCATGAACTCGTCCCGGTGCTCAGACGAGTACGCCGACAGGTCAATTACAAGACTTCCGCGGCGGCGCAAGAAGGCGATCACGTCGTCCGGCTCCGGGACCGCATGTTCACCGAGCATGATAACCCCCGGGATTTCCGCCAGCGTGGCGTAGTCGCCTTCGGGGTCGAAGACAAGCATGTCGTAGCCGAGCCCGATCAGCTCTTCGGCCAGAAGACCAGCCACATAAGACTTTCCACTACCGCTAGGGCCGTCGACGAGGATATTGACCTGCGACGCCGGGACGGTGACGTGGGCACCGGTCGAGTCGGTGCCAACGAGTGCCTGCCACCTGGCTGAGTAGACGCGCTCACCGCCGGTCAGGATAGGACCATGCAGGATCTCGGCCACGCCGTCACCGTTGCCGGCCGACGCGACCACATCGGCGTGCTGTCGCAACACATCAACCGCGCCGCCCACTGCTACCCCGATCTCGCAGCTCAGCAGCATTGCGAGATCGTTTTCGGCGTCTCCAATCGCCAAGGTCGTATGAGGCGACCCACCCAGCACCTCAATGGCGTGCTCGAGACCGCTGGCTTTCGAAACGCCCCTCGGGAGGATCATGAGCTCGGAGCGGTTGGCCACGATCTGAGAGTCCAGGCCGAGGCGTTCGATAACGGTTGCCACCAGCTGATGCTGTGAGCCAGACAGAGCCGCGATCACCTCTCCTCGGCGGACGCCGGTGCCGAGCCGGGTCAACTCTCGGATGAGCGAATCATCTACCGGCTCCGCCAGTCGAAGAAGTTGACCGTGGCGGACAGCAACAGCTCCATTTTCCGCCACTATCA
The DNA here is from genome assembly GCA_030039575.1 of Acidimicrobiales bacterium. GTDB lineage: Bacteria > Actinomycetota > Acidimicrobiia > Acidimicrobiales > Palsa-688 > Fen-671. Next base: position 9,168 of record JASHVH010000350.1, read on the forward strand.
CGTCGAACCGATCGCCAATGTCCGGGGCGACTCGGGTGAGCTCCTCGAAGATCCTCCCCGTGACCAGGACCACATGGAGGCCGGCTTGCCGCACCTCCTCCAGCGCCGCTGCGGCAGCCGGCGAAAGTTGCCCGTCGCGCGCCACGGTGCCGTCGTAGTCCACCGCGACGCTCCGGATGATGCTTCGCATCGGTGGGAAGGTCACGACCTTGTCCGACAGAGGAGATGACAACCAAAAAAGCCAGGAGCCGGTTGGCTACCTGCGCACCGAGGAGCAATCTGCCCGCCACGGCGCGCTGAGATGGCGACCTCTGGCCGGCACGTGTACAGGCTATCTTGGTCCTCGGCCCCGAGGAAGGTCATCAACGGGAAGGTTAGACCCCCACCGGCAGCTAGCGACGGGGTGGCGCCCGTGAGCCAAGCGAGGTTGAATGGTGACATGGCCTCCTATGCACCCTACGACCCGGACGTAGCCCGGGTTCTTCCGGAAGCCGAGGTGTCCCAGTTCTTCGAGCGGGGTTATTTGGTTGTAAAGGGTGCGGCCAGCGCTCAAGAAGTTGAGGCCTATGGGCGGGCCGTGCTCGGGCTGCTACCCCGGGACCTCACCGTCCCCGAAGAGTGGCACGCGCACGCCGGCCGCTTCAAGCCTTACCGGCGGCGGCCCGACGGCTCGAGTGACGACTGCATTGATATACCCGAGCTGTTGCCGTTATTTTGCAACCGGCGCCTGTACGAGGTAGCAGCCCAGCTGCTGGGGACGGGACGGGTGCGAATTTACGATGGTTCCGTCGGGATAACAATGCGCAACCTGTCCCACGGCTACGGCTCACCCCGGAGCCAGGACCTTCATGTCGACGCGTCGGTGCCCACGGAGGCCGACGATTTCTCGGGCACCCTCGAAGAGCTGCAGGTGGGCGGCTGCCTGTACCTAACCGACGTGCTCCCCGACGGCGGCGGGATCCATATCGTCCCCGGGGGTCACCGCTGGGTGCTGGAGACCGCAGCGGCGAACGGTCCTGGCGGCCGCCACCTCTACCACGATTGGAAACGCGTCCCGGACCAGGAGTCCGTGGAGGTTGTTGGGCAGGCGGGCGATTTCGCCATGCTGCACCACCTCATGCCCCATGCGGCCTCGCACAACCGTCGGCCTGCAGCGCGCTTGGCGGTGTTCTTGCGATATATACGTGAAGACCACCCCTACGCCAAGCATTACCTCTTGCCCCGGAACTACAACGACGCGCAGCTATCGGCCGTGGACGACCTGGGCCGGCGGTTGCTCGGCCTCGACCCGTGGTAGGCCCCCTCAGGGGTCAAGGCCTTTCGGAGCGCTCGAAGGGGTTCGGCCCGCCAACATTCTGATCCGCAGTCATTTCGCCGTGGATCTTGAATTACCGACGTCCTGAGTGACGAGCCTCGGTCCGATGGCCGGGCCGTCCCGGACAACTTGACGTACACTTTGCGCCGGGTGTACCCTGAGCGAAGCTTCGCTCACGTGCGGAAGCGATAGTTGGTCGGGGAGGTGCCAGGGGGTGCTCGTGCCAGCGAGGTATGCGTCACTGAAAGAGGTCGCCGCTCGCGCCCAGGTGAGCTTCCAGACCGCTGGGAAGGTCTTGAACGGGGCACCGGACGTGAGGGTGGCGCCCGAGACGGCGACGCGAATATTGGCTGCCGCCGAGGAGCTCGACTACCAGCCAAATGCACTGGCGCGAAGTTTGCACAATCGCGCCACCGCCACGATCGGCCTGATGATCGCCAACATCACCGACATCGCCCTCGCTCGCGTGGCTGTGGGGATCCGGGACGAGGCCCATCTCCAGGGCTACATGATCCTGCTCGCCAGCTTGCCGGACAGCGACACCCACGGCACCGAAGTCCTGCGCATGCTCTGCGAGCGCAGGGTGGACGGGGTCATTGTGGCACCGCCACAACTAGAAGAGGACTTCGAGTTTGCCCATCTGGTCCGCAGTTCTGTGCCGGCAGTGGTGCTGCAGCATGTGCCAGGCGGAGGGGTGCCCTTCGTTGGCTCCGACGATCGGCAGGCAGGCCGTCTGGCCGTCGAGCACTTGCTCACCCAGGGGCACCGTTTCATTGGTACGGTCACCGGTCCTTACCGCCGATGGATAGTACGCAGCCGCTTGTTGGGGTACGAAGAAGCGCTGCGGGAGAGCGGGGTGCACATGAGCGAGGACCTCGTGGCGGAAGCCGACTGGACACCCGAGGGAGGAGCCCGGGCGGTCCGCATTTTGCTGGAGCGAGACCCCCGCATAACGGCTGTGTTCGTCCATAACGACGAGATGGCCATTGGTGTGCTCAGAGAACTGCGAGACCAAGGTAGGCATGTACCGGACGATGTGGCGGTGGTCGGCTGCGACGACTTGCCCTTCTCGCAACACCTGACCCCGAGCCTTTCTTCGGTCCACGTCCCCTTCGAGGAAATCGGCAAGTTGGCGGTGCAAGTGCTCCTGAGACGGATGACCGCCAAACCGGGCCTGTCCGAGCCGTCGCTCCTACCAGTGTCGCTCTCGGTCCGTGAGTCCTCCGCTGGCTCACCAGGTCGCTCGGTGCCCACAGTGAGCCTCTAATGGCCGTCGTGACCATAAACCTCAACGAGGTGCAGTCTGAGGTCGACCGGAGGATCCTGGGCGGATTCATCGAGCATCTCGGGCGCTGTATTTATGGCGGCGTGTTCGATGAAGGATCCCTGCTCGCCGACGAACGGGGGTTCCGAAAGGACGTCATCGAAGCCGTAAGAAGATTGCGCCCGCCAGTCTTGCGCTGGCCAGGTGGCAACTTCGCGTCCGGCTACCACTGGGCGGACGGCGTCGGACCGCGGGATGCTAGGCCGCGCCGTGCGGACCTTGCCTGGCACGCCGAGGAAACAAACCGTTTTGGGACGGACGAGTTCATGGGCTTTTGTCAGGAGGTCGGCGCCGAGCCCTATATCTGCCTGAACATGGGCACGGGGACGATGGACGAGGCTCAAGCCTGGGTCGAGTACTGCAACGGCACCGGTAACACGGAATGGGCCAACAAACGGCGCCAAAACGGGCACGAGGCTTCGTACCGCGTCAAGTACTGGGGGCTCGGCAATGAGATGTACGGCCCTTGGCAAATAGGCCAGCTGTCGGCGGAGGATTACGTGAAACGCGCCAGGCAGTGGGCCAAGGTGCTCAAGCGGGCCGACCCAGACCTCGAGCTCGTCTCGTGCGGGGAAACAGGGTGGTCCAACTGGGACGAGACCGTTATCCCAGGCTTAGCCGAGTATGTGCGTTGGCACAGCGTTCATCTCTACACGGGGAGTGACGACTACTGGAGCAATGTCCTGACTCCTCACCAGGCCGAGCGAGCGGCGCGCATAGCGTCGGCGCTGATCGAGAAAGCCCGTTATAACAAAAGGATCGAGCACCAGATCTTTATTGCGTATGACGAGTGGAACGTCTGGTTTCGGGAACGCGCCACCGATAGCGCGGCAGACGAGCGCTACTCCCTCGGAGACGCCCTGGCGGTGGCGACGTACCTGCATGCCTTCGTCCGTTACGGCCGCGTCGTCAGGATGGCGAACCTTGCGCAACTTGTGAACGTGATCGCGCCAATTGTCACAAGCCAGGACAACCTGTTCTTACAGACAATCTACTACCCGCTGAGGTTTTTCAGTGACCATCTTGGGACGGTGTCGCTGAGGGTGGACGTTGAGGGCGAGCACCACGAGTTCACCGACCTTGAAAGCACCCTTGGCCGCCAGCACCGCGTAGCTGATTTGGGCCCTTTCCCAATCCTGGACGTGGTGTCTTCGCTTTCAGGCCCAAGTGGGTGCCTCATGATCAGCGTTGTCAACAGATCCCCCGATGAGGACGTCACCGCGGAAATTCGGATCGTGGGTGACTTCGACCCGACAACCGCTCACATTGAGGAGCTAAACGGCCCGGCGTGGAGCACGTCAAACTCGTTCGAGGCCCCCGACGCTGTATATGTCCAAGAAGACGATATCGAGCGTTTTCCAAGCACCACAAAATACCGCTTCCCCGCCCATTCGCACACTGTTATCACTTGCCAAATACCACAAACCACTCCTTCACTTACTTGACAGCTTATCCCGACATAATTACCTTCACTTACAAGGAGGATGACAATGGACAATGAGCAAGTTGTTGAACCGGAAGCCTCGGGACGACCGGAACCTGCGCCCAGCCCACAGGCCCAAGGCAGCCGGGCAAGTGGCCAGCTAACCCGGAGAAGCTTCCTCGGTGTGGCAGGGGTCGGCCTACTGGGCGCTGCCGTAGCCGGGCCCAAGCTTTCGGCCCGCGCCATGACGCTCCGACCGAACGCTACAAAGCCGACTACGTTGACCTTCTGGAATTCGTACACAGCTTCCGACAAACCGTTCGTCGAGGCGATCGTCGCCAAGTTCAACAGCTCGCAGAAGAGTGTCTCCATCGACATGACGATCATGCCCGGGGACGTCCTGGCCGACAAGCTCGAGGTGAGCCTCGCCACCGGCGTCGGCCCGGACATCGCGCAGATCCCGAACGGAGCCGTCCAGGAGGTGGCCGAGTTCGCTGACGCCGGCGTCATCCAGTCGACCGACTTCGCCTACGGATCCGGCGGGATCGACAAGTCGGTCTTCCCGGCGGCCTTCTTCCCTGCTGTCTCCTGGAAGGGCCACCTCTACGCGGTCCCTATGACGATCCAGTCAGTCGGGTTGTACTACAACCCCGACATGTACAAGTCCGCTGGCATAGCCGTGCCGTCGACGACGGGTGAACTCGTCGCCGCCGCTGAAAAGTTGACCAAGAACGGCATCTCTGGCTTCCCGCTGGCGACGACCGGGGTTATCGACTGGTGGTCGCTGTTCCTGTGGGCCTACGGCGGCAACTACACCAACGCGGCCGTGACGACAGCAACCCTCGACTCCAAGGCCGCAGTGGCCGGCTTCGAAGCGTGGGGCAACGCCGACACGACGTACAAGATCAGCCCTCCGAACCTCACGGGTGCGCAGGGGGACTCCCTGTTCTCGACCAAACGCGCCGCGATGGACTTCAGCGGGCCGTGGGTCATCTCGGGCTTCCAGGCGGCGAAGGTGCCATTCGATGTGATGGCCTTCCCGGGTGCCAGTGGCGAGCCGATCGCTCTGGGGACGGGTGGCTCGATGGTCCTGAGCGCCAAATGCACCGAGCTCGCCGCCGCCCACGACTTCTTCAGCTTCTGGTGCAGCCCGTGGGCTGTGCTCGAGTACGCCAAGTCGGGGTCGAACGCGATGAGGACGGATCTGGCCGCAGACGTCAGCAAGATCGGGCCGTACCCAGCGAAGTTCCAGGCGCTCCTGCCGAGCATCCGTTACGACCTCATCGGCATGCTCAAGTTCAGCGAGGTGGCTGCAGAGGTCACCGAGGTCGTCGAAGCGGTGGAGGCGGGTAAGAGCGTACCCTCGGTGCTGAGCGCCGCCAACAGCAAGATCCAGTCGTACTTGTGAACCATAAAATGCTTGGCCCGGCGGGGGCGGTCGTGGGGCCTGGTCGGGCGGATCGTCCCGGCCTCGACCTCATGGCCGCCGTCGTCCGGTGGGGCTCCGAAGTGACAGGACGAGCGGGAGACAAGCAGTGGCGGCGCAAGCACAGCTGATCGCGGTCGAGGCGAGCGGTTTTCGCCGCCGACCTGCTGGTGGGCACGCTTTATCACGGTGGCGGCGGGCAGCCGTCGCCTACGCGTTCCTCTTCCCGGCGATCTCCATCCTGCTCGTGTTCGTCATATGGCCGATCATCCAGGTCTTCTGGCAATCGGTGCGGGGGACGACGTTCCTTCCCCCCGCCAGCCCGTACGTGGGTCTCGGCAATTTCCGGTCGATATTCGCGGACCCGCAATTCTGGACAGACCTGCGCACCACTGCCATCTACACCTTTGTGACGGTCCCGGTCACAATGGCCCTCGCGCTGGCGGTGGCGCTCGGTTTGCGCCACAACAACTTAGCCTCGCGGCTCCTGCGGACTGTCTATTTCCTGCCTGCACTGGGGTCGCTGGCTGTGATGGGGCTCGTCTGGAGCTTTTTGCTCAGCCCCGACATCGGGGTGCTCAACTACTGGCTACACAAGGTCGGTATCTCGGCTCCCGACTGGCTCGGGACGACCACGTTCGCGCTGCCATCGGTAATTGTCGTCGGCGTCTGGGTGACCCTCGGCTATTCCATGGTCATCTTCCTCGCCGGGCGCCAGGGCATCCCCGAGCAATATTACGAGGCGGCACGGATCGACGGCGCGTCACCGTGGCAACAGTTCCGGAACGTGACGCTGCCGCTCCTGGCGCCGACCACGATGTTCGTCCTCGTCACCTCCGTGATCGGCGCCTTCCAGGCTTTCGACCAGATATTCGTGATGACCAACGGCGGCCCGTTGTACAGCACCGAGACCCTCGTCCTTTACATGTACCGCTACGCGTTCACGAACTTTGAGATTGGCTACGGCTGCGCTGTGGCGGTGTGCCTTTTCGTGATCGTCCTCGCCTTCACCATCGTCGAGGTCCGCATGTTCCGGCGCACCCAGCGGCAAATGTACTAACCAAAGCAAGCGACCAAGGAATACCCAGAATGACTTCGATAGCGATCGAGAGACGGTCCTCATGGGTCACACGACACCGGCAACACGGCGCCCTCGCCGCGTACAGCCGGGTGCTGATGTGGATCACCCTCTCGGTCGGGGCAGTACTGTTCGTCTTCCCCTTCGTCTGGATGCTCGCCACCTCGGTCAAGCCCGAGGCACAGGCGATCACGTTCCCGCCCACGTTGCTGCCTCGGCACCTTGACCTCGGGACGTACCAGAGCGTGTGGTCCCAGGTCGGCCTGACTCGCCTCTACCTCAACACCTTCATCTTCGCGGGCAGCGTGACGGTGCTCTCAGTCACGCTCGACTCGCTCGCCGCGTACGCATTCGCACGACTGCAGTTCCCAGGAAAGGAGCTGTTGTTCTGGCTCGTATTGGTCACCTTGATGGTGCCCATCGCCGTGCTCATCGTGCCCCTCTTCTTCCAGCTGTACAAGTTCGGCTGGCTCAACACCTACCAGGGGCTGATCGTGCCGCTCGCCGCGAACGGCTACGGCATATTCCTCCTGCGGCAGTTCTTCTCGACCCTGCCGTTCGAGCTCGACGACGCTGCCCGCGTCGATGGCGCCGGGGATTGGTTCATCTACCGAAAGATCATCGTTCGCCTGAGCGGGCCCGCGCTGGCTGCACTCGCCATTTTCACGTTCTCTTTCAACTGGAACAACTTCTTATGGCCGCTCATCGTCACGAGCACCGCGTCGATGCGGACCCTGCCGTCTGGGCTCGTGCTTTTCACGGGCCAACACGAGGTGATCTACGACCTCATGTGCGCGGGGGCGGTCCTGGCGATGATCCCCCTTGTGGTGCTGTTCTTCGCGTTGCAGCGCTACTTCGTGCGCGGCATCGCCCTGTCGGGCCTGCGCTAGCCACCGGTGCCTACCGGCGATAACTCGAGGAGAGCCCGTCGACGTCCGCCCGCGCTCGGGATGTCCGCTCTATGCGGAAAGGAAGAA
>JASHVH010000351.1 GCA_030039575.1 Acidimicrobiales bacterium
GAGGTGGCCATCTTGCAGCAAGCACCCGAGGTCGCCGCCCCCGCGGTCCCGCCCCCCTCTGCTCAGCCCGTCACCTCGGCGGGTGAACTTGAGCCGGTGGGACCGGGCCTCGTCCTGACTCCCGAGGAGCGGCGCTGGGTGACCGTAGTCTTCGCCGACCTGTCTGGGTTCACATCGTTGGCCGAAGCGATGGACCCCGAAGACGTGCGGGCGCTCGTCGACACTGGCTTCAGGCAGTTGGCCGCCGTCGTCGTGGGCTACGGAGGGACGGTCAACCGGATGCTGGGTGACGGCATGCTCGCTGTCTTCGGCGCCCCGGTGGCTCACGAGGACGACGCCGAGCGAGCCGTGAGGGCGTCGCTGGACATGGTGGCGTTGGTGGCCAAGCAAGCCGATGACTTTGGCGGTCTGTTGCTCCGCGTCGGGGTCAACACGGGCGAGGTCATGTTTGGTGCCGCCGGCTCTGACGCCGACGTAACAGTACTGGGTGACGTGGTCAACACCGCCGCCCGCCTGCAGGACGCCGCGCCTGTCAGTGGTGTCCTGGTGGGGGCCATGACGGTCCGCTCGTGCCTTCCTGGTTTGTCCTTCACACCGGTGGCCCCCATCCGCGCGAAGGGGAAGACGGCTCCGGTCGACGCGTGGTTGGCAAGCAAAGGAGCAGCTACCCGCCAACGCCGTGTGGTCGCCCCCCTCATCGGCCGCGAGGTCGAGATGGACATACTGCGCCGAGCCTGGCAGCGCACCTGCGAGGGCCGCCGTCCGGCGGTCATGAGCGTCATCGGTGAACCGGGTGTCGGCAAGTCCCGGCTGGTGTCCGAACTTTGTTCGGAAATCTCTAGTGGTCCTCAGCCCGTCCGGGTGCTGCGGGGTCGCTGCCTGCCCTACGGGGAAGCGTTGGCGTACGGGGCGATCGCCGCTCTCGTCCGCCAGGCCGCCGGTATCGGCTCCGACGACTCAGCCGCTCAAGCTCGCCAGCGCCTGTCCGACATGGTCACCCCTGTTAGCCAACCGGGAGACGACGAGGTCCTCGAGCACCTCAGTCTTCTACTAGGCCTACCGGCCGAGCGCGGCGACACGGCGGTCAAGCAGGACCGACTGCGCCGGTCTTTCCGTCGCTGGCTCGAGGTGCTGGCCGCGGACATCCCGACGTGCATCTCCCTGGAAGACGTCCACTGGGCGGACGACGGCCTCCTGGACATGGTCGAGTACGTAATGAGCAGGGTGAGGGACATCCCGGTGATGCTCGTTATGCAGGCCCGGCCCGAGCTCACGGACCGCCGGCCGGGATGGCGCGGCGCTGGCACGGTCTACTCGATGGTCCCATTGACCGGCCTGGGCCCCGGGCCGAGCCATGAGCTCGCCGTCGCGCTCTGCCGGGCGTACGGAATGGCGGAGGACAAGGCGGCCGAAGCCTGCAAGGCGGCCGCCGGCAACCCACTATATGCCGAAGAGCTTGTGGCCATGGTCGCTTCAGGGGAACGGTCGCCTGCAGCGGGCGGCCTCCCGCCCTCCATCACAGCTCTGATAGAGGCCAGGCTCGATGTACTTGAACCAGAGGAGCGGCGTGCCCTACAGCTGGCGTCGGTCCTTGGGCCGGTCTTCTGGGCCGGAGCACTGGAGGCGCTCGGGTGGACGGGAACGGCATTGGACGTCCTGGACAGTCTCGAGGGCAAGGACGTTACGCGGTCCAGCTCACGCTCGCAGTTCTCCGGAGAGCTCGAATACCGTTTCAAGCATGCGTTGATCCGCGACGTCGCTTACATGATGGTCCCCCGCGCCCGGCGCCGCCAGCTGCACGCTCTGGCCATGGAATGGATCGAGGGGGCCGCCGGCCCCCGCGTCGAAGAGCACCTCGACATGCTGGTCTACCACGCCAAGCAGGCCGACCAGGCCGAGCGGGCCATGCACTACCTGGCGCTGGCGGCAGAGCGCGCCCGGCGGACCGGTGCCCATAGGACCGAGGCCGATGTACTGGCCGAGGCGCTCGTGCTCGCCGAAAACCTCGGCCACACTTGCCGGGCGGCCGAGTTGAGGGCCATCAGGGGAGCCGCCCTTTCGCACGCCGGCGATTGGAGTGAAGCCCGTCCGGAGCTGGAAAAGGCTTTGGTGCAACTCGGTGAGGACCAAGCCGCCGTCCGGGCCGCGGCCGAGCTCAACCTGTCCGAGGTGTGCTTCTGGCAACTGGACACCGCGGCCCAGCGTGCTCACGCCGAAGCCGGTCTTGGGCTGGCCGAGCAGGTGGGTGACGGCAAACTTGCCGGGGCGGCGCTGGCCTCGCTCGCCCAGGCGGACCAGGCCGAGGGCGACCTCGAGGCGGCCGGTCAGCGGCAGCTCGAAGCGATGGCCCGGGCGGACGGGATTTTCCATCAGTTCCAGGCTTCAGCCGGATTGCCCTTTTATCTAATGGGGGACATCGCTCGCGCGGTGGCACTGGCGGAGCAAGCGGTGGCCGCCGCTCATGTCAACCGGGACACCACGTTCACGATGTACGCGTTGCCCCACCTCGGGCTGGCCTTGTCGGCGCAGGGGCGGTACGCCGAAGCCGAAGCCGTTTTTTCCGACGCCCGCCGGTTCGGTTCCGAGTTGGGCGCCGCCCCCTTGACGGCCAGGTCGATAGCCATGTCCGCCGCGATGTACGCAGACTGTCAGGACTTCGAGGCCGCCGCGGCCGCCGACCGGGAGTCGCGTGACCTGGCCCAGTCGCTCAATTTTGCCCCCGCGGCTGTAAGCGCATCGATCGACCTGCTCATCGTCAACGCTCGCAGGGGCGAGCCGGACGCCGACGCCGGGCTCGAAGCATGGGTGGCCGAGGCGATCGGTTCCGTCCGTAACTGGCATGAGTGGCTGTGGCGGCTCCGTTTCGCCCTCGCCCGGGCCGAGCTGGCCCTGGCCCGTGGGGACCACGCTGACGCCTTGGTGCACGCGGACGAGGCCCTGCGGCGTGCGGTGCGGTGGCGACGGCCGAAATATGAGGCCGATGCTGCGGTTGTCAGGGGGAGGTCACTTTTGCAGACCGGCCAACGAGAAAAAGCCCTGACGGAGTTCCGCCGTGGCCGTGTAGTGGCGGCCCGGCTGGGTTACCCGGGCCTCACCTTCCGGGTTGGCGCCGCCTTTCTGGAGGCCTGTCCGGCCGGGCCGGAGGGGGAGACAGTGCGGGCCGAGGCGGTTGACGCGGCTGAAAGAATTCGGGCCGGCCTGGGCCCGGGGCCTCGCCGGGACGTGTGGGACGGCGGTGTGCTGGTGCGGTCCGTGTACAGGTACGCGAAGCAGTGACAGCGCCGAGCGTCATAGAAGACCGTGGGCAACTGGTATCGGTGCTCCATGAGGTGGCGGAGATCGAGCACACTGTCATGTGCCAGTACCTGACCGCAGCCTTTACCGTAAAACGCGCCGGCGAGGCGGGGATAAGCGCGGCGCAGGCCGAACGGGCGAGGCGCGCCCAGGCCAACGTGCTGAAAGTGGCCCGCCAGGAAATGGAGCACCTGGCCCTGGTCAACAACCTGCTGGTGGCGATCGGCGCCCAACCGCACTTCTGGCGGCCGAACTTCCCGGTGCGGTACCGGTACTTCCCTCTCGACCTGGCCTTCAGCCTGCAGCCTCTGGGGCTGGCGTCGTTGGCCCGGTTCGTTTGTTTCGAACGCCCCGATGACTGGGAGCGGGGCGAGTGCGGTTTCGACCCGTCGAAGCTGTGCGCAGAGCAAAAGATGAGCCCGGAAGTCCGAGCTTCTGTCGGGCCGCCGAGGGGCCGGGGCCCGGGCGGCCAGGGCCCGGTGTTCGAGACCGTGGAAGACATCTTGTTGGCCGTGCGCGACGCCGTGAACAACGTGGGCCACCATCCGGGGCTCGAAGACCTGTTCATTGGGCACCCCCAGAAAGAACCCGTAAAGAACTTCGCCCTCGGGTTCGCAATGAACATCTTCGAGTTCACGGTGTCAGGCCCCCGGACCGCCAGCGCCGCCCTGGACCTCATGCTGTTGCAGGGTGAAGGCGCCCGGGCCCAGCCGGGCTTCATGACCCATTTCTGCACTTTTTGCGCCATCTATAAGGACCTTGAACGCGAACCGTTCGAATTGGCGTGGGACATGGTGGAAAACCCGCGAGCGCAAAACGTGACCGACGCCTACGCCCGCGACCTCACGGCCGCTTTCTCCTTTAGTTACGTAACACTTCTGTACATGCTGGTCAGCTGGTACACGTACTTCCGGCCGGAGCGGGCGCAGCCGGCCGGGTTTAGCGCCGCTCTTCAGCAGATGGCCATCGGGCCGATGATGACGATGGTGCTGCGGCCCATAGGCGAACTCCTCGTGCGGTCACCGGCGGGGACGGCGGGCGGGAACGCCGGCCCGAACTGGGACATACCAGAGGCCGACGCGGCGCTGGCGCCGACCGACGACCCGCTGTTTTTCATGTCCCGCCTCGAGCACATGAGCGAGTTATTGGTGACGGCCTATGGCCACGGCCGCGACCAGGCCCAGTTGCGGTACATACTCGAGACCATGGCCCGGTTGGCCGTGGATTTCGCCCGCATTTCGGGGCTGGCGGTGGACGACCGGGCACTCTTCGGCCGCGTACCGGGCGCAACAGAGGCGGGGCAGTGAGCAGCACCGCCCCAAATGGCCAGGCGCCAGGCGCGCTGGTGATCGGTTTCGAGGGCTGGTTCCTGGTGAGGCTGACAACAGACCCGGACCCGACGAACGACCCTCGGGGCGTCAGCGGCTACACCTTGGCGGTGGCCGGAGAGGCAGACCTCGACAACTGGATCCGGCTCAACCCACCGCTGGACTTGGTCCGAGAACCCGGCAGGGCCCTGGCCCAGACCGGCCGGATGAAGGTGGGTGTCCGCGTCACGTCGGTCACTCAACCTGGCCGGCGGGTCGATGGTGCCGAGGCCCTGATGGGAGGCCCGGTCGAACTGCTGCCCAGCTCGCGAGGCGTGCCGATG
>JASHVH010000352.1 GCA_030039575.1 Acidimicrobiales bacterium
ACCCTCGTCGGCTCAACCGGGACAGCTGGCCCTGGTGGCGCACGGGGCGCTGATCGACGCCCTTAGCTCCCAAGACATCCCCGGTTTCACGCCGACCATCTCCCAGCCCGACGACGACACGTCCACGCCGCCCGAGGCGATCGGGAACGCCGCCTTCCCCAGTTCACTGCAGCGGGTGGCCACGTTCAACAGCTTCACTTCGGCCGGTTCGCCTCCGAGCGAGCAGCAACAACTCGACCTCATCGCCGGTCAGTTCATCCCTGACACTGAAACGCCGGGCGAGGGGACGCAACGGTTGTTCACCACAATTGGCGCCGAGGTCCTGTACACGACCCCGTCGAGCCCACTGGCGAGCGACTTCACCCCACCAACGGTCCAGACGAGCAGCGCCACCGTAAGCAACTCCAACACGGACTTCGTAGTCAGCGTCCTCGCCGGCCAGAGCTCCGCCCCGGTCGAGCGGGTGCTCGTCCTGTACACATCGGCATCGAGCCCCGGCACCTGGACAGCGCTCAACCTGTCGCCGTCGAACGGCAGCACGTGGAGCGGAGCCGCGCCCAACCCGACCGGCGCGGCTATCGAGTACATGGTCGAGGCCGTGGACGCCGCCGGCAACGTCGCCACGTCGAGCAACAACGGTTCGGAGTTCCCGTCCTCGAACGCCTCCACCTCCAGCTCCTCGGCTATAACCATCTCGCTGACAGGCAACCAGCCCGTGAGTGGGTATTTCGATGGCCCGGTGACGGCCACAGTGACCCTGAGCGCCGGCGCAACCGCCCCCGTCAGCTACGTCCTCGACGGTGGGCCATCGACGCCGCTGCCGGCTAACGGGCAAATAGTCGTCACTGGCGACGGCCTGCACACCCTGGTCGTCACCGACGCCTCTGGCGACACCTCAACGTCGACCTTCGACATCGACACCCTCGGGCCGAAGATCAGCTCCGCCACGACTCCGGCCCCGACCGCCAACGGCTGGGTGCCGGGTGTGTTCAGTGGCTCGAGCGGCTCGGTCCTCCAGGTCGACGTCACTGACGCCGGCGCCCCGGTCACCTCTGTTTCCTACCAGGAGTCCGGTGCGCAAACGACCAGCGCTACGCTCACGGGTTCGTCCTTGGTCCTGCCGCTCGAGCTGGCCCTGACGGCCAACGGCACCACTACCGTCAAGCTAAGTGCCACGGACCAAGCCGGCCTGACCTCCTCCACCACGGTGGTGGTGAACGTCGACGCCGAGGCGCCGACCGTGGTGTGCAGCCCGCCCAGTGGTGGGACGTGGGTCAAAACCAACGTTTCGGTCCCGTGCACCGTGACAGACAACGAGTCGGGGATCGAGCCCTCAGGGCTGTACAGCTCGTACACCAGCTCCAAGGCGAGCTTCACCCTGACCACGACCGTGCAACCGGGGCAGGCGAGCGCGTCGGCGAAGACGCCCAGCGCCACGGTGTGCAGCGCCCTCGGTGACTGCACCACGGTCGGCCCCTTCGGCCCGTTCGAGGTCGACCTGGCGCCGCCGACCATAACCCTCACCGCCCCGACCAACGGTGCCGCGTACACCCTCGGCCAAAGCGTGAAAGCAAGTTACAGTTGTGCCGCTACCACTTCTGGTCCGGGGATAGCTTCCTGCACCGGTACGGTGGCGAGCGGGGCCACCATCAATACGAGCAGCCCGGGCACGTACACCTTCACCGTGACGGCCACGGACAAGGCGGGGAACGTCACCAGCATCACAGTCAGCTACACGGTGAGTTACGCCCTTTGCCAGGTGGCCGCGCCAACGCAGGTGTTGCAGACGGTCCTGTTCAGCATTTACCTCTGCAACTCGAGCGGTGCAGACGTGACGACAAAGTCCACCACGGTCACAGCGGTGACCGTCGACGGGACCACCAAGCCGGTGCCTGTACCGACGAGCGAGGGCTATTCGTTCCTGTTCGTGCCGACACCAAAGGCTTTCGAGACGTACTTGCTCAACGTGCAAGCGCTGGCGGCCGGTTCGCATACCCTGCAGGTGACGGTGGCCAACGACCCGGTGACGCACTCGATAGCCTTCACCGTAAAGAAGTGACCTGAACCTCTCCGGCTTCGGCCCTGCAGGGGCGCCGGAGCCGGCGAGGGAGCCCAAGTTTTGCCTGCGAGCACTGACAAAAGACCGAAGCCCACACCACAGGGGCCGTCCACGCCCGAAATGGTGGGCTCGCCAGAGGCGGTCGGCCGGCAGGCGGAACGTCTGCTGGCTTACGTCCCTCGCCTGGCTCTCGATTGGGTGGCGAACTCGCCCGAGGAACAGCACCGGCTGGTCGAGGGCACGCTCGTTTTCGTTGACGTCTCGGGTTTTACCGCCCTAACTGAGCGCCTTGCTGTCAGGGGCCGGGCGGGGACTGAGGAAATCAACGAGATCGTGGGCTCCACCTTTGGCGAGCTGTCCGCCATTGGCGGCCGGTACGGGGCGGACCTGTTGAAATGGGGAGGAGACGCCGCCCTCTTGCTCTTCGACGGGCCGGGGTCGGCCGCTCGAGGGGCACGGGCCGGCTGGCTGATGGCGCGGGCGATGGACCGCCTCGGCCGGTTGCGGACCTCAGCCGGCAGGGTCGAGCTCAAGGTATCGGTGGGAGTTCATAGCGGCGCCGTCGAGCTGTTCCTGCTCGGGCACTCGCACCGGGAACTGGTTATCGCCGGCCCCGCGGCGACGCTGACCGTCGAGATGGAAGCCCTGGCGTCCGCTGATGAGGTGGTGGTGAGCGCCGAAGCCGCGGCTGCCCTCGATGTCGAGGTGCTCGGGGAGGCGCGCGGCCACGGCCTGCTCCTCCGCGGCGAACCGCACGCTGAGGAACGCCCGTGGCCTGCCACGCTCACGGGCGGTGGGGCTGAGGTGACCTCGCTTATCCCCGAACGCACCCGCCAGTACCTCCTCTCCGAGGAAGACCAGGTCGAGCACCGGCCTGTGACCATCGGCTTTGTCCAGCTGTCGGGCGTCGACGCCCTGATCACCGAGCAGGGGGCGACAGCTGTCACCCAGCACCTGGGCCCGCTGGTAACCGCGGCGCAGGAGGCCGCTCAACGCCACGAGGTCAGTTTTTACGGGACCGACGTGGCCGCCGGCGGGGTAAAGATCATGCTCCTGGGAGGGGTGCCGAGGCTGGAGGGGAACGACGCCGACCGCCTCGTGCGCAGCACGCTCGATATAGTTCGCCCCGGCGCCTCTCCCCCCGACGAGAGCGGCGTCGCCGGCAACCAGGGACGGCGCAGCCGCGCCGGCACCCTCCTGGCGCTCCGGGCAGGCGTGAACGCCGGGAACGTCTGCGTATTTTCGAGCCTTCACCTGGGTCGCCGGCGGGTTTATTCGATCACGGGCGATGCAGTGAACCTGGCCGCCCGGGTTGTCCAAGCGGCTTCGCCGGGGCAAGTGCGCTGCACAGATCTGACCCGGAAGGCGTTGCGGTCGCCCTTCGCCCTCCGCGCCTTGCCCGCCTTCGCGGCTAAGGGCAAGTCCGAGCCGGTCCTTACCTACGCCGTTGGGGAAGTCGGCGCCAGCCCGGTGCGCCTGGCCCAGAAGCAGCACGCCTTCGTGGGCCGGCGGGCGGAACTGGGACAGCTGCTCGCCGCCATTGCCGACGTAGGTAGTAGTGGCCGCGGCAGGGTCGTTGAGCTGGTAGGCCCGGCCGGCATCGGCAAGTCCCGCCTTGTCGACGAAGCGCTGCTGGCCTGGCCGCTACCCAGTTTTCGTGTCCCGTGTGACGCGTTCGATGGTGGGCGGCCATACCGGGCGCTCCGTGCTGTCGCTCGGCGGCTGATCGGCCTGGACGACAATGCGGCGTCCGCGGTGGTAACCGAAGCCCTTGTGGCTGCGCTCGAAAAACAAGCTCCTGCACTGCTGCAGTGGGCCGCCCTGCTGGCCGACGTGTTCGACGTCTCGTTGCCACAAAGCCACGAGGTGGGCGACCTCGAGCCGCGATTTCGGCGACAGCGCCTCGAAGCTGCGTTCGTCGAGCTGGCTGAGACGCTCATTGCCGGCCCCGCGGCGTTCGTGTTCGAGGACGCCTACGCCCTTGACGAGGCGTCAGCCAGCCTGGTCAGGCGGGTCGCCGAGCATACAAAAACCTGCCCCTGGCTCGTGATCACCACCTTCCGGCCTGGCACCACCGGGTGGGACTACGTGACCGACCGCGCCGTTATCGAGCTCGGCGCCCTCGACCACGCCTCCTCCGAGGAGCTAATGGCCGAGCTTGCTCTCGAGCGGTGGAGACCGCAGGAACGCCAGGCGCTGGTGGAACGGGCCGCGGGCAACCCCTTGTTCCTGGTGGAGCTGGTGCGAGCTGCCCATACCTCCACCTCAGCGGAAACGTTGCCTGACTCACTAGAGCCGCTCCTGGCGACGCGCGTCGATACCTTGTCTTCATCGGACCGCCGCGCGCTGCGTACCGCCGCCGTCCTTGGCCTTCGGTTCGACCAGACGCTCTTGGCCCGAGTGGTCGAAGAAGACGTACCGCTCGACGAAGCCCTGTGGGGGCGGCTGTCCGAGTTCGTGCGCGCCGAGGACGGGCAATTGGTCTTCACCCACGCCTTGCTACGCGACGCGGCGTACGAGGGGCTCTCGTTCCGTCGCCGCCGCGAATTGCACGCCCGCGCCGCCGTCGCCATCGAGGAGAGCGCAAAGGGCAACGACCTTCCGGTCGAGCTGCTCTCCCAACATTGGCTGGCCGCTGAGCGCTGGGAGCGGGCCTGGGAATGTGCCCGGCTGGCCGGTGAACGTGCGGCTGCCCTCTATGCCAACGCAGACGCGTCGACGCAGTTCCGTCGCGCCCTCGACGCCGCTTCCCACCTCCGCCACCTTCCCGGGACCCTGGTGGCCAGAGTCGGCGAGCTGCTCGGGGACGCGTGCGAGCTGGCGGGCACGTACGAGCAGGCGTACACCGCCTACAGAAAGGCGAACCGGCGACTGCCGGCCGGGGCGGACCGGACACGCGTGCTGCGGAAGGTGGGTGTGCTACAGGAGCGCCAGGGCCGTTACGCACAGGCGCTGCGCTCGTACACGAGTGCCATGCACAAGCTCGTCGGGGACGACGCCGCCGCCTTCGTCGAGCGGTGCGAACTCAAACTGGCGTCGGCCGGCGTGCTCCATCGCCAGGGGAGGCTTCGAGAATCAGCCAGTGAGGCGGCACTCGCCGGCCAGGACGCAGCCCGGGCCACTTACCGGCCAGGGTTGGCCCACGCCCTCTACCTCCGCCACATCAACTCCGTCTACCTGGACGAGCCCGACGATCCCCTGGCCGAAGAAGCGCTTGCTATCTACGTCGAGCTGGGCGACCTCGTCGGCCAAGGAAGCGTGCTCAACAACCTCGGGATAAGCGCCCATTACCGCGGGGCCTGGCAGGAAGCACTCGAGCACTACACGGCCAGCCGGGCCGCCCGGGAACGCACGGGCGACCTCGTCGGCACGGCCAGAGAAGAAAATAACATCGGCGAGATCCTTTCCGACCAGGGCCATTTCGCCGAGGCCGAGCGCTGTTTCAATGCCGCCAAGTCCTCGTGGCACGCCGCTGAGTACCCCATCGGCGAAGCGCTGGCTACCTCCAACCTCGGCCGCCTGGCCGCCCGTACCCGCCGGACGTTGAAGGGGGCCTCGTTGCTGGAAGAGGCCCGCGCCTCGTTCGAGGCCATCCACGCCGTCTCTTACGTCGACGAGACAGACCTACGCCTGGCGGAGTGCACCCTGCTGGCCGGGGAACTGCAGCAGGCGGCGGCAGCCAGCGCCAAGCTGGCCAGCCGCTTGGCCGGCCGGCGGGACAGCGAGCGGCTGCGCGCCAGCGCCTTGCGCCTACACGGGGTGGCCCTGACCGAGTTGGGCGAGCACGCTCAAGCTAAAAGCCTGCTCGACGAGAGCGTCAACCGCTCGCGGGCCATAGCCGAAGGTTTTGAACTGGCCCAGGCCTTGGCGGCCCGGGCCGCTCTGAACCGCCGCCTCGGGGGACGGAAGGCCCGGCAGGCCGCCAGCGATGAAGCGGAGGCGGAGGCGCTGTTTGCCCGCCTTGGTGTGACGTCCACGCCAACCTGGTAACAACCGCGTGCCTGCTTGCCAAAGAGAGAGCTTTGTCCGGTTTGTGGCGGTTATTGCATACAAACAGGCCAAAGTCCCCGAGCCCCACGGCGTCCTTTGCCCGCGGCGCACCGAAAGCATCAATCGGCGAC
>JASHVH010000353.1 GCA_030039575.1 Acidimicrobiales bacterium
AGTTGGGCCACGGTGTGGAGCGAGAAGCCGAACCGGGGCACGTCAGGAGCCCCGGCGTGAGGCCCGGTCGACGTCACCACGGTCCCCAGTACCACGACCAGGAACGTGAGGGCCAGCATGCACCGGCTGGCCACGACGTGGCCCGGCCGCACCAACCGCCTGGCCGGGACGATGCGCGACTGGCCTGCCGGCAAGCCGTCCCTCTCTTCTGGTTGGCGGGACCGGTAGTACAGGACCACGGCGTCGACCATGAGCAGCATGGCCAGCAGGAAGTGGGCCATGACGTATGGAGGGGCCAATTTGTGCAGCACGGTTTCCCCGCCAAGCACAACTTCGGCGAAGATCCCGGCCACCAGCCCCGAGGACAAAGCCAGGAGATCACGGCGGCGCGGCCGGCGCCTGAACGCCGCCAGGACGACCAGCACGATGGCCACGGTGATGGCCACGTTGACCAGACGGTTCCCGAACTCGACCCAGGCGTGGTACTGGAACGGGGCAACGATGCTGGTAGACGTGCAGGCAGGCCAGTCGCTGCAACCCAGGCCCGAACCCGTCAACCGGACCGCCCCGCCGCTCACGATCCCGATCGCCAGCGCCACCACCGAGAACCCGGCGCTCCCCTGGCAGAAGCTCGGGCTTGCCGTCAGCGACCACGCTCGCTGCAGAGGGCGCGGCAAAACAACCATCAGCGACGATGCTAGGACCAGCCTCGTGACGTCTACCAGCCTGCTTTGTCCGCCGGGCCGTCGCGCCCTAACGTGGCGAAAGTGGCCAGCGACACACGTGCGCTTAGCGCGCGTCCGGTAGGCCCCGTACCCGGGGTCTTCAGCCGCGTCGCGGCACTCGTAGCCCTCACCAAGCCGCGGATCATCGAGCTGCTTCTCGTCACCACGGTGCCCACCATGGTGGTGGCGGCCGGGGGGTGGCCGTCGCTCCGGCTGGTGGTGGCGACCCTGGCCGGTGGGACAATGTCGGCCGCCGGCGCGAACGCCGCCAACATGTACATCGACCGCGACATCGACGCGCTCATGCGGCGCACGTCGCGACGTCCCCTCGTGACCGGGGCCATAAGCGCACCGGCCGCGCTTGCCTTCGCCGTCGGCCTGGAAGCGGCTGCGTTCCTGACCCTGTGGTTCGCA
The DNA here is from genome assembly GCA_030039575.1 of Acidimicrobiales bacterium. Taxonomy (GTDB): domain Bacteria; phylum Actinomycetota; class Acidimicrobiia; order Acidimicrobiales; family Palsa-688; genus Fen-671. Next base: position 1,140 of record JASHVH010000353.1, read on the forward strand.
GTGAACCCTCTTTCTGCGGTCCTGGCGCTGTCTGCCGCCCTCTTCTATGTGTTCGTCTACACGGCGGTGCTGAAGCGCAAGTCGCCCCAGAACATCGTGATCGGCGGGGCGGCGGGTGCCGTCCCCGTCCTGGTCGGGTGGGCCGCCGTGCAGGGTTCGCTCGGCTGGGCCCCTTTGGTGCTCTTCGCCCTGGTTTTCTTATGGACGCCGCCCCATTTTTGGGCGCTGGCCATCCGTTACCGCGACGACTATGCCAACGCCAAACTGCCGATGATGCCGGTAGTGTTGAGCCTCCAGCGCACCAGTCGCGAGATCTTCTTGTACTCGGTGGCAACCGTGGCTGCGTCGGTCGTCTTCGGCGTCGTTGCCGATATGCATTGGGTTTACTGGACGGTGGCCGTTTTGGCCGGCGTCACGTTCGTGGGCCTATGCGGACGGTTGCTTTTCGACCGGAGCGTGCCCGCCGCCATGAAGGTCTTCCACTGGTCGATCACTTACCTCAGCCTGGTTTTCGTGGCCATGGCGGTGGACGTCCTGGTCCACTAGGAGCGGGCGGCGATAGACGAGAAGAAATTGGACGGTCTGCGGCCGAAACGCTTTTTGTAGCCAACACCGGGCAGTGAGCGCCACGACGGTCCATACTTTTCCAGCCTTCGTCCGCTGACCCCGTTCTGGGTGCGGTGCGCCACTCTGGTCGTGATTTCAACAAGTATTTCCACCAAAGCGCGACCAGTCCGCTCTCTTGCACCCAGATCCGCCAAAGGACGGGCATTCCCGGCCGGTAACTGCGACGCCAGCCGGGAACAGCGCTCCCGGTGGTCAGGTGACCGGCCCGCGTGGGCTACTCAACTGCGGTACCCGTACCTCTACCTGTTAGCTTCGACCACGTGATCGACGTACGCCGGCTCCGGGTAGAGCTCGACGCCACCAAGGCGGCCCTGGCCCGCAAGGGCGTCCCCGGCGCTGAAGTCAATCGCGCTGCCACCCTCGACGTCGAGCAACGGCGGTTGGCTCGCGAGGCGGAGGACCTTCGTGGGCGGGTAAAGGTGCTCTCCAAGCAGGTCGGCGACGCCATGCGTGAAGGAGAGCCGGCCAAGGCCGAGGCATTGCGGGAGGAGAGCAGGTTGCTGGGCAACGAACTGGCCACGGTCGAACGGGAGGGTTCGAAGACCGAGCGGCAGCTGCGTGACGCCCTTCTGCGGCTCCCGAACCTCCCCGCCCCCGACGCGCCCGATGGCACTTCAGAAGCCGACAACGTCGTGGTGCGCACGGTCGGCTACGACCCCGCACGCTACGGCCCCCACCAGCGGGTCCCCCATTGGGACATAGGCACCGATCTGCATATCCTCGACATGGAGCGTGGGGCCAAGATTTCCGGTTCGATGTTCTCTCTCTTTACGGGCGAGGGAGCCACCCTCGCACGAGCCCTTTGCCAGCTGGCCCTGGACCGGAACTCCGATGCGTTCACCGAAGTCCGCCCGCCGAGCCTCGTACGCACTCCGGCGATGGAGGCGGTCGGCCAGTTGCCCAAGTTCGCCGACGACGCCTACCACCTCGAGCGTGACGACCTCTGGGCCATCCCGACGGGGGAGGTCCCGCTCACATTTATGCGGGCGAACGAAATACTGACCGCGGAAGAACTGCCGATGCGCCTGATGGCCTACACGCCTTGTTTCCGGCGCGAATCGGGGGCGGCGGGACGGGACACGCGCGGGTTGCTCAGGGTGCACGAGTTCGACAAGGTCGAGCTCGTCGCCATTTGTACCCGGACGGACGCGCCGGCGTTGCACCAGGAGCTGCTGGAGCGCGCCACCGGGGCGATCGCCGCGCTCGGGCTGCCCTACCGGGTGGTCGACATCTCCACGGGGGACCTCGGGCAATCGCACGCCCGCCAGTTCGACATCGAGGTCTACGCCCCAGGCTGTGATATGTGGCTTGAAGCATCATCGGTGTCCTGGTTCAGCGATTACCAGGCTCGGCGGGCCGCCATCAGGTACAGGCCGAGGACGGGAGGGCAGACCCAGGTGTGCGACACCCTCAACGGCTCCGCTCTGGCCGTGCCCAGGGTCTGGGCGGCGTTGGTGGAGACTTACCGCCAGGCGGACGGCTCGGTCGAAATCCCGGATTGCCTACAGCCTTATTTCCGGGGCCTAACCTCCATCACTGGTAGCGTTGGCCGCGTCGGTTGACGGCTCTCCAAAAAAGTGATATCACTTTGATTGGTACAGGGCCACGAAAGGGCGGACTGCTTGATCGAAGTCCACAACCTGACGAAGCGCTTCGGGCAAAAAGTCGCCGTCGACGACCTGAGCTTTGAGGTCCAGCCCGGGGCCGTGACGGGTTTCCTGGGCCCCAACGGAGCGGGCAAGACGACCACGTTGCGGTTGATCCTCGGTCTGGCTCACCCGGACAAGGGCACGGCCACCATCAACGGCACCCCGTACCAGCGCCTGCGGGCCCCGATGCGGGAAGTGGGCGCTCTGCTCGATGCCAAGGCGTACCACCCGGGCCGGAAGGCGCGCAACCACCTGCTGGCGTTGGCCCAGGCCGGCCACATCCCCCGCCGGCGCGTCGACGAGGTCCTCGGGTTTGTGGGGCTGGCCGACGTGGCGGGCAGGAAGGCGGGGACTTTCTCCCTCGGCATGGCCCAGCGCCTCGGGATCGCCGCCGCCCTGCTGGGGGACCCCGGGGTGCTGCTGTTCGATGAGCCGGTCAACGGCCTCGACCCGGAGGGCATCCTTTGGGTGCGCACGCTGATGCAGTCGCTGGCGGCGCAGGGGCGCACCGTTTTCGTCTCGAGCCATCTGATGAGCGAGATGGCCCTGACGGCGTCTCACGTGATCCTTATCGGTCGGGGCCACCTGATCGCGGACTCCAGTGTCGAGGACCTGGTGAAGCGCAGCTCGGGCTCGTTCGTCAGGCTACGCACGCCAAACGACGACCTCGTAGCGCCCCGGCTGGTGGCGGCGGGCGCCAACGTCCAGGCCGACGGGGACGGGGCCTTGATGGTGAGCGGGCTCGACCAGTCCGCCATCGGTGACATCGTCTTCCAGGCCGGCGTGCCCGTGCACGAACTGTCCCTTCAAGAGGCGTCGCTCGAGGAGGCGTTCATGGAACTGACCCGCGACGACGTCGAGTTCCACGCTCGGCACCAGCCGGTGGCGCAGGCGGGAGCACCGCAATGACACAGGTGGCGCAAGCGATGACCGCCCCGCTGCCGGTGGCCGGGCGGGGCCCGGAGTTCTCAGACACCGTCCGTTCGGAATGGACGAAAATGCGCACCCTGCGCTCGACCCCGATCACACTGGCCGTCACGGCCTTTATCGTCATCGGGTTGTCGGCGCTCATCACCTTGGCCGTCGTCGCCAACCAGAACCGCCCCGAGACGTCCGCCAGGCGTAACCCGCTCTCCATCATCCAGTCGGGGTGGGGCCTGGGCTCGCTCGCGTTCGAAGTACTAGGGGTGCTAATGGTCACCAACGAGTACTCGAGCGGCCTGATCGCCGAGACGTTATTGGCCACTCCCAGGCGGTTGCGGGTGCTCCTGGCCAAGGTGAGCGTGTTCGTGGTCCTCGTCTTCGTGGTGGCCGAGGTGATGAGCTTCATCAACTTCTTCGTCGGGCACGCAATCATCTCCGCCTACGCGCCTTTCCCCAACGTCGCCCTCAGCGACCACAACGTGCTAAGAGCGGTTATCGGGAACGGCATCCTCGCCGTCCTGGTGGGCCTTATCGGCCTGTCCCTCGGGGCCATCCTGCGGCACACGGCCGGGGCGATCACGGCCAGTGTCGCGGTCTTGTTCGTGCTGCCATTGGTGCTGATGGCCCTCCCGACGTCCTGGGAGCAGCCGGTCGAGGAGTACTGGCCCACCCAAGCCGGCTCCCAACTGGAAGAGGTCACCCGCCAGGCCCACGCTTTGACGGCCTGGTGGGGCACGGGAGACCTGGCGTTGTTCGTGCTCGTCCTTTTGGTTATCGCCGGCTACGCCCTGGTCAAGCGGGATGCCTGACCGGTAAGGGCCCGAGCGCGGCCCCGGTAGGCGCCGGCTGAGCCCATAATGATTTGCCGTGCGTAACCGTCGACCAGCCGTTCGAGCCTGATGCCGGGCCCTGTCATATGGCTCTGCCGCCACGGCGAAACCGACTGGAGCGCCGCCTGGAGGCACACGAGCTGGACCGACCTCCCGCTCACACCGAAGGGCGAGCAAGAGGCCCTGGCGCTGGGCAACCTGTTGCGGGGTCAGCAGTTCGAGCTCGT
>JASHVH010000354.1 GCA_030039575.1 Acidimicrobiales bacterium
CTGGCTGGTCGATGATGGCCTCACCGCCGTGAAGGCCACCGAACTGCTGGCCCGCCAGGGAGTGGTCGTCCCCGAACGCACCCTGCAGCGCTATGCGCTCAAGGTCCTCGGCGTTGGCCGCTCTGCCCGCGCCAGCACCCTGCGGGTGGTCGATGGCGAGCCGGGCGCCGAGCTGCAGGTCGACTTCGGCAAGATGGGGCTGGTGCCCGACCCTGCCTCGGGCCGCAAAAGGGTGTGCTGGGCGCTCATTTTCACCGCCTGCTACTCCCGGCACTGCTTTGTCTGGCTCAGTTTCCGCCAGACCACCGAGGCCGTGGTCGCCGGTTTCGAAGCGGCGTGGTCATTTTTTGGGGGCGTCTTCAAGGTCGTTATCCCCGACAATATGGGCACGGTGGTGGACAAGGCCGACCCGACAGAACCCCGCTTCAACCAAGCCTTTATCGAGTACGCCCAAGCCCGTGGCTTCCTGGTCGACCCGGCCCGGGTGCGAAAACCGACCGACAAGCCCAGGGTCGAGCGAGTCGTCCCCTTCGTCCGGGGCTCGTTCTTTGCCGGCGAGAGCTTCATCGACCTGGCCGAGGCGCAGGAAAGAGCAGAGGCATGGTGCCGAGGCCGGGCGGGGCAGCGCGTGCACGGCACCACCGCCGCCCGTCCGGCCGAGGTCTTCGCCGCAGAGGAGCTACCCCGGTTGCTCCCAGCGCCTCTGTTCCCTTACGACCTGCCTATCTACGCTAACCCCAAGGTCCACCGGGACCACTACATCGAAGTGGCGCGCGCCCTGTACTCGGTTCCGGGCCACCTCATCGGCCAACGGGTAGAGGCCCGGGCCGACCGGGCGCTCGTGCGCGTCTACTCCCGCGGGGCGCTGCTCAAGACCCACCCCCGCCAACCACCCGGCGGGCGCTCCACCGACCCAGCCGACTTCCCGGCCGAAAAGACCATCTACGCGCTACGCGACGTAGAACGTCTGCAACGTATAGCAGCCTCTCACGGCCCCGCCATCGGGGCCTACGCCGCGGTGGTCTTGGACGACCCTCTGCCGTGGCGCAAGATGCGCCAGGTGTACGCCCTTTTGGGGCTGGTCAAGAAATGGGGAGCCGACAGGGTCGAAGCCGCCTGCGCCAAAGCGGCCGACGCCGAAGCGTTCAACGTCGCCTTGGTCGGCCGCATGCTCGAGCGGGCGACAGAAGGAAAAAGCATTGAGGCCCCGCCCCGGCAGTTGTCCCTACCCGGTCGTTTTGCCCGCCCGGTGGAGCAGTTCGCTATCAAAAGGCCGGGCACAAGTACCAAGGCCAACCCCGACAAGGCCTTAGAAGCCAACGTAGAGGACGTTTTCCGCCAAGAAAGCCTCGTGCGCCCCGGGGCCCGGAGATGACCGCCCCCACGCCGGTCATCACCGCCGAGCTGAAGGCCGTGCTGCGACAAGTCAAGCTCGGGCGTTGCCTGGACACCTTGCCTGAACGGTTGGCGTTGGCTAAAAGCGCCGACATGGCCCATGCCGATTTCTTGGAGCTGGTGCTGGCGGACGAAGTGACCAGGCGGGAGACGACCTCGGCTTCGCTTAGGGCCAGGGCCGCCGGCCTTGACCCCGACATGTGCCTGGAGAACTGGGACGCCTCCACCAAGGTCAGCTTCGACCACCAGGTCTGGGACGAGCTTTGCTCATTGCGCTTTATCGACGCCGGCCACAACGCCTTGGTCTTAGGCCCGGTCGGGGTGGGCAAAACATTTATGGCCACGGCATTGGGCCACGCCGCCGTGCGCCGGCGCTACGGCGTCATGTTCAGCCGCACCGACGTGTTATTGAAACGGCTACGGGCCTCGCGCTTGGACAACAGCCACGACGCCGAGATCCGAAAACTCGTCCGGGTGGACCTACTGGTCCTGGACGACTTCGCCCTCCAACCGATGGACGCGTTGGACACCGCCGACATCTACGAGCTCATCGTCGAGCGCCACCGGGCCTCGTCCACGGTGGTCACCTCCAACCGCGAACCGCTCGAGTGGCTCGGCCAGCTCTCAGACGCTCTGCTCGCCCAGTCCGCCATCGACCGGTTGAAGTCCGCCGCCTACGAGCTGGTCCTAGAAGGCGAGTCCTATCGCAGCCATGAAAAGCCCGGTCTCCCGGTGGGCACAACTACCCCTAGGCCTCGCCGCCGACGACGCCCTTGACCCAGGCCGCGACAGCCGCGATCATCAATCTGCCAACACTGGTTACCCGGTCAGGTGGACCCATCAACCTGGCGGAGGGGTGGACCCATCAAGCTGGCGGGCGACAGCAGGCGGAACCCATCGCTACCACCAGACGCCATTGCTTGGTACCAGTTCGAGCGCGTGGTTCCTCCGACACCGACAAAGGTGCTGGTCAGAGGGATAATCAGCCAGTCGGCCCAGGCTTTCGTCACAGCTTTCTGGTACCTGGTGAGCACAAAAACTTCGGGTCTGTGTCCACGGTGGGCACCTGGAAGAGGGGCGCGCACGGGCGAGAACGTTGGCAGGCGAGGGGCATCCTGGTCCTTTTAGGATCGACGTTGCGCTTGGCTTGGACGGCGCCAGCAGAAACGGGTCAGAGGTCTCGCCACCGGGCGAGAAGCCCGTCGTCGAGCTCTTGCTAAGGCCAAGCTGTAGGCGGACGTCGGCCGGCTTCGCTACGCAGGTCGGCGCGCGGTGGGGGAGCTGACGCACGAAGTGGCTTGAGGCGGTAGGCCCGAACCGTAAGCCGTCAACGTTCACCTCAACTGGGGATGGTTGATGAGGGCGTACGTCGTCCCCCGGATCAGCCACGCGTCTCCGATAACCCGAGCGACTTCGGTTGCTAGTCGCTCTTCCGATACCGGATACAAGTGCTGGTGTATGTCCAATAGCTCGGGCGCCGGTGTTGCTACGAAATCGTCCGGATGACATGAGGTACCCGAGCACAAGCCTGTGACAGCTTCTGGTCAGAGCCCGGTCCGGGAGGACGCCAAAGCCCCCGGTAACGTTCTCTCGGCGTCGGCCGAGACGGGCGCCGAAGCGGGGTGGAGCAACTGGGCGGTCCGCAGCAGCGTAGTTATTTTGCCCGGGAGACTGGGGGCGAGAGGGAGCCGAGCCGCTACCGGACGCGGAAGCCACCTGGGAACTTGGAGCGGGTGCTCAAGGACCCTTCGGCGCAGGGGGCGTGGAACGTCCAGACGGTTGTCATAGGAACTGCAGAGGCCATCCCCCCGGCGGTCCTGCGGGTAACGGGAAGCGAGCCAGTCCATAACCGGCGACCCCGGCAAGCGGTTGGCGGGCGAGAAGGGGCTCGGACGGCTCTGTTGTAGTGACCACGGCCGGGACAACATAACCCGGCCCGAGCGAAGTGCCCCTGCCTAACGGGTGCACGCCAAGGAGCGGAGGCACACCGGTGAGTGCCGAGAACTCGGCTAGGACCATCAGGCCGGCCGACGGCCTGGGCCCCGTCTGTGCCCTCCAACGCGTGCCGTCTCCCAGAGCTGATCCGTGTCCCCCGGACAAAGGTTCTGAAGAAGGACGTTGGCGCTAATTGAGATCAGGTGCTCGATATCTGTCGTGAGCGGCATTTGCAAGTAAGCTAAGCGGATCACTTGTTGCTAGTAAAACTATCGCAGAACTTGACACGGCCGGGACCGTCGCTTACGTTGTCGCACACGTCCCAGCAAGCCGGCCCGTTAGCCGTTACGGGCCACTAAGAGAGGAGCTGGCCACTGCCACGAGCGCTTTCCGTGGGCCCGGGATGCTCGTCAGCGAGCAAAACGTCGACAGGATCGTCTGGCTCGACGTTACCTGCGTCGACGACCCCGACGTCTACGGTGACTTACCGGGGCCGAGCGAGCCACTGCGCCGTAAAGCTTTCGCGTCGCACCGTGACGTCCTCGTACCGGCAGAACCCGCCCGTGAAGGGTGGTGAGGCCGGGCGAGGTAGAACCGGCGCCGCAGATGAGCACGCGGTTCGGGCAGCCTTCTCGAAAAAGGCGCCGGTGCTTCGAATCGGCGTTGACGTCGGCGGCACGAACACTGACGCCGTCGCGACGGACGGTACGACGATCCGGGCGCGAATCAAACTGCCAACGAGCAATGACATTCTCACAGGGATCGGGAAGGCACTAAGCGGCCTGAAGAGAAACGTCGGATCCAGCGATGTCCACTCCGTTGTCGTGGGTACGACGCAGTTCCTCAATGCGATCGTTGAGGCTCGCGGGCTGACGCCGGTGGTGGCGATCCGCCTGGCGACACTTCCCGCGCCGCTCGACCCGATGAGTGACTGGCCCGACCGTCTCCGTGCTGCTGTCTTCGGAGCCGTACACGTCTGCGCAGGAGGCCACCAGTACACGGGTGACCCGATGGACGCGCTCGACGAGGAAGGGGTGGCGGACGTGGCCCGGTCGGCGCGTGAGCTTGGGCACAACAATTTCATGGTGAGCTCTGTGTTCTCCCCAGTAAACCCCGACGGCGAGCTGTTGGCCCAACGTGCCATCAAAGCCGTTCATCCCGAGGCCTCGATCACCCTCTCTCACGAGATCGGGAGAATCGGGATCCTCGAACGGGAGAACGCTGCGATCCTGAACGCTGCTCTCCGCCCATTGGCAGGTCGCGTCATCGATGGTCTTGAAGCCGCTCTCGAGGAGGCGAGGATCGCCGCGCCTCTCTATCTCTCTCAGAATGACGGCACCATCGTCAATCTCGACTTCGCCCGGGACTATCCGATCTTCACCGTCGCGTCCGGGCCCACCAACTCGATGCGCGGTGCAGCAGTTGAGTCGAACACGAGCGATTGCATCGTGATAGACGTCGGTGGCACCACAACAGATGTCGGCTTGTTGCGAGGTGGCTTCCCAAGGGAGTCGACCATCGCGATCGATCTCGGCGGAGTACGGACAAACTTTCGAATGCCTGACGTTGTCTCGCTCGGAATCGGTGGAGGGAGTGTTATCCACTCGCTTGGTTCTCAAGTTGTCGTCGGGCCCGACAGCGTGGGAAACCAGCTCGAGAACAAGGCGCTCGTGTTCGGCGGAGATACTCCGACCTTCACAGACGTGGCCGTTGCCGCGGGTTTTGCGGATATCGGAGACCGCGAGCGCGCGAGGAGACTTTCACCGCACGTCATTCGTGCCGCCCTCGACTACGTACGCGACGTGCTTGTGGCCGCGATCGACCGTGTGAGCGTGGACGGCGCCCCTGTCCCGATCGTTACGGTTGGCGGAGGTGCGGTCCTACTCGGGGACACGCTCCCAAGTCGTTCCCAGCTTGTGCATCCAACCAATGCAGCGATCGCCAACGCGATTGGGGCGGCGCTGGCCACCATCGGGGTAACTGTCGATCGAGTCTTCGCTCTCGGGGCGCGATCGCGCGCCGTGGCGCTCGACGCGGCGCGCGCGGAAGCACGCGCCCGGGCAGTTCGGGCCGGTGCAGCCGAAGACAGCGTCCGGGTCGTCGACGAGGACGACGTACCGCTGACCCATCTTCCCGAAGGCACCGCGACGCGAATCCGGGTACGTGTCGTCGGTGACCTGGCAGGATTTGAGACGACTCGTGCGACAGCTTGACGAGGCGCTCCTTGAAGACATCGTCGTCGGCTCGACGGTTCTCGGATCAGGCGGCGGCGGGGATCCGTACATCGGCAAGCTTCTCGCCCGTGACGCGATCCGCAGGTTCGGGCCAGTTCCGCTGTATTCCCTCGAGGAGGTTCCCTCCGACGCTCGGGTCGCGTCCATCGCCGCGTTCGGTGCTCCGGGCGTCCTGGTCGAGAAGCTGCCCCGACCCGGCGACGCAGTCGCCGCGCTTGAGGCGCTCGAAGCTCACCTCGGTTATGCGTTTACCCACCTCGCACCGATCGAGGCAGGTGGGCTTAATTCGGTCGTTCCGGTCCCTGTGGCCGCTCGACGGGGTCTACCTATGGTCGACGCCGACGGCATGGGCCGAGCTTGGCCAACCATTGATCTCGTCACCCCCGCACTGTATGGGGGCCGCGCTACCCCGCTTGCACTGGCAGACGAACACTCCAACGTTTTTGTGCTCCAGTCAGCCAACAGCGAGTGGGCAGAGAAGATCTGCCGTGCCGCAACGGTCGCTTCGGGGTGTATAACCGTTCTTGCCCTCTATCCGATGTCCGGGCGCGAAGCAGTGGAGCGGCTGGTGGACGCACCGCTCGCGCGGGCTGCCCGTCTCGGAAGCTTGATCCGGAGCACAAGGCCGCGCGCGGCCATCGCCGAACGGATCGTGGCCGATGGTGGAGGCGTGCTGATCTTGGAGGGCAGCGTGACGCTCGTCGAGCGCCGCACCGAGCGTGGGTGGACGATGGGGAGCGCGACTGTCTGCGGCATCGGCGAGAATTCCGGGAAATCGCTGCAACTCCTGTTCCAGAACGAGTATCTGGTAGCTCTCCGCGATGACGGCTCTCCCCCGGTGAGTACTCCTGACCTCATTATGACCGTGGCGCTCGAGACCGGAGAACCCGTTCCGGCAGAAGAGATCCGCTATGGCCACCGGGTTGCCGTGATTGGCCTGCCATGCGACCGCAGGTGGCGGAGCGAAGAGGGCGTACGGCGTTCCGGGCCACGACGGTTCGGCTATGACTTCGAGTACGTCCCCGTCGAGCAGGTCGCCTCGGCGAGCCCGAGGGACTAGCACATGGTTGATGGCAAGACGTCCTGGACCTCGGCGGAGAAGAGCTTCGGGGGCCGGTCCCACGTAGCTGGAACCGTCCCGCAGGCAGCGAGCGGCCGTCCGAAGATCGCCGAAGCGGTGCCCATTCGTACCTCGCGAGTGTCGGGGCCGCGTCGGCAAAAACTAGCCATGTCAGTGTAGACAAAAGGAGGATTAATGATGAGACGTAAAGCACTTACTATCGCACTCCCGACGGCAATGCTCGCCCTGGCGGCAAGCCCTGGCATCAGCTCGGCATCGGTGCCCGTCATTGCAGGCCACCTCGTGAACGCCTCGGCGGCGAACACCAGTTGCGTGGCCGCTGCCAGGCAGGCAGTCAATGCGGCCCGCAAGCCACTGGTGCCGTTGCCCATTACTCCCATCGATATGAAACGCAATTCGGGAAAGTCTGTCTGGCTCATCAGCGCCAGCCAGGATGAGTTCACCCAGACGGTCGGAGCGGGCTTTGTGGCGGCCGCAAAAGCCGCTGGCATGACGGGGCGGTACGTCGAGGCGAACGGGCAGCCAAATGAGATGATCCAGCTGGTACAGGAGGCGGTCACCGACAAGGCCGCCGGTATTGCGCTGCTCAACATCGAGCCAAGCGCCGTCTCGGATCCCCTCCTCGCAGCCCACGCCGACCACATCACCGTCGTCACGGTGAACGATGGCGACCCCGGGCAGCGTGGACCTGGCGTCTACGCCACCGTCACCGACGCGTTCACCGCTCAGGGACGCCTGACCGGTGACTGGATGCTCATGAACTCGTCATGCCACGCACACGTTGCGACCTTCTCGATCCCGACTCTGGCGGTTGTGGTGGACATGATCAATGGTGCGACGTCGGAGATCAAGCAGCTCTGCTCGACAGCGTGCTCGGTGACGTCGAGCACGTTCGAGTACTCGACGTTCGCTACCCAGCTTGGTCCTCTGGCTGAGACCGTC
>JASHVH010000355.1 GCA_030039575.1 Acidimicrobiales bacterium
GGCCCGGGCCCGCCCAGCCCCGCCGGCCCTGACCCGACCGGGGCAGTCCCGAGGACGTAGGCCATGACCTCTTCATAGCTCACCTGGTCGGGCGACACCTCGAGGACCACCTGGCCCCGCCGCAGCACCAGGATGCGGTGAGCCAAAGCGTAGATCTCCTCGATCTCAGGCGAGACGAGGAGGATGCCCGTGCCCGCGGCAGCCAGGTCGACCAGCAAGCGGTATATGGCCGCCTTGGCCCCGACGTCCACGCCCCGGGTCGGTTGCAGGGCCACGAGGAGTTTGGGGTGCATGAAGACGCACTTGCCGAACAGCACTTTCTGTTGGTTACCCCCCGACAGCGTGTTGACGGGGGCGTCCACGGAGGCCATGCGGACGTCGAACCCCGAGAGTTGCTGGTTCACCAACCGCCGCTCTCGGGCGCGCTGCACGAAACCAAGGCGGGAGACCTGGCCGGCGTCGGTCGCGCTCACGTTCTCCCGGATAGGGCGGCGCATGAACAGGCCCTCGTCCCTGCGGCTCTCAGGCAATAGGGAGACGCCTCGCTGGAGGGCGGCGTACGGCGAGGACAGGCGGCCACCCTCCCCGTCGATGACGACCTCTCCCCCAGTGGGGCGCAGGTCGCCCGCCACCACGCGGGCGATAGCGGTGGCGCCACTGTCGATCAAGCCCGCCAGGCCCAGGATCTCGCCGGCTCGCAGCGAGAAGTTGACCCCCGAGAAGACCGGGAGACGGGCCAGGTCGCGCACCTCGCAGATGGGCGTGGCAGCAGCGGTCGGCACACCGCGATCGGGGAAGCTCAGGTCGAGCGGGCGCCCCAACATGGCCGTGGCCAGGCTCTCGGTCGTCTCCGTACCAGCTGGGGCCGTGCTCACAATCTTGCCGTCTCGCAAGACCGTCACTTCGTCGGCCACCTCGAGCACGTCGTCAAGGGCGTGGGAGACGTAGACGATCGTGGTGCCGGAACGGGCCAGCCGGTGTACCAGGTCGAGAAGTTGCCGCACCTCGTCTGCCGCCAGAGCGGCGGTGGGCTCGTCCATAACTACAAACCGCGCACCCCGGGCGAGGGCTCGCAGGACCTCGACCTTCTGCCGGTCGGCGACGCTCAGGTCGCCGACCCGCTGACCGGGGGCCAGGCCCAAACCCGCCACCTGTACGAGCGCCTCGAAGCGGTGGCGGGCAGCCCTCCTCGCCACCATGCCGAACCGGCGCTCTTCGACCCCGAGGAACACGTTCTCGATCACCGTAAGTTGAGGTACCAGGGTCAGTTCTTGGCTGACCGCAGCAACGCCCCCTCGCTGCGCCTCCCGCGGAGTAGTAAAGCGCACCGGCCGGCCCTCCAGCACGACCTCACCCGAGTCAGGCAGGACGGCCCCCGAAAATATCCGGCCCAGCGTCGATTTCCCCGCCCCGTTCTCGCCGACCAGGGCGTGGACGGTCGCCTTGTGCACCTCGAGACTGACGTCGCTCAGGGCGATGGCACCGCCGAAACGCTTGGTGATGTGGCGTGCTTCGAGCATGAGCGGCGAACCGCCCCCGACGCCGGGGCCCCCGGAAGGGCCCATACCCGTCGAGGGTGGCTCGCCGTCCCCTATGAATCGGCCGGTCATGCGATCTGGCCAGCTACCTGGGTCCCCGGGCATGCCGGACGGCGCGTCGTCGTGCACGTCGGCACGCTAATGCTGACGCCGGCCGGGGAGCTCAGCCGGCAGACCACTCACCCTTGTAGCTGCCGATGTTCGCTTTGGTCAGCTCGGTCGGAGCACCACAGATGGTCAAGCTGTTTATCTGGTTGTCAGCCACCGCAATGCCCTTCATGGCGTCAATCAGTATCTGCGTGGCTCGCGCCGCTTCGGTCGTCGGGCAGTAATTAACCGTCCCGTACCAGTCGCCGCTCTTGATCCCGGCCACAGCCTGGTAAGTGCCTCCCCCGCCAATTAGCTTTATCTTGCCAAGGTCGCCGTGTTGCTTGACCGCCAGCTCCACGCCCACGATGGCTTGGTCGGCGCTCGAGGCGATGACGTTGACGTTGGGGTGAGCGGTCAGCGCGTCCTCCCCCGCGGTGTAACCGGTGCTCGAAGCGTAACCGCTCTGGATCATGCCCTCGAGGTCAATGTTCTTGTGGGATTTGATGACGGCGAGCATGTGGTTGGTGCGGTCGATTTCCAGCGGGAGGGTGTTGTCGCCTGGCATGTAGACAACGTGGCATGGGTTTAGCCCGGCGCAGGCTTTGACAATGAGGTCACCGACGGCGGTCCCGGTCTCGTCGATAGGCACCACGACGCTGCCCGACAGACCCGGGATCTGGTTCTTGAAAGTGTCGATGTCGTTGCCGATCGGTACGAAGTCGGCAACTACCTTGATGTGCCGCGCCAGAGCCTCCTTCACGCCCGGCACCACGGTCTCGCCGGCCACGGAGTAAACCACCATCGCGTTGTAACTGCCCGAGGTGGTGGCGTCTTCTACTTGGGCGGCCTGGGTGGTGGCGTTCATATTGGGGTCGTAGAAGTGGACGGTCGCCCCGTACTTCTTGGCCACTGACTCCACCCCCGCCAACGCGGCTTGCGTATAGGCGTTGGACGCGGCGTAACCGAAGAACGCGATATGTATCGGCCCCGAGGCCGCACTGTGCTCCATGCGGCTGGAGGAGGCGGCGGCCGCGGTGCTGGCCGGGACGAGTCCAGCAAGGGATGTACCAGCCAGTAATGAGAGGAGCCCAACTGCAAATTTTCCAGATCTGGCCACTGGCGTTCTTTCCTTAGCTAGTCGTTATTCGCCGTCGATATCACAATCGACGACGCGGCCAGAGTAATGACGGCCTACAGACTGGACAACTGACGGTCGTCGTAAACGGGGGCCCAGCCGATGAACGATTGTCGAGCGGCGGGCGGCCAGAGCCTCGTGCCGGCGTGCCGTGGTGAAGGCGCCAGGCCGGCTTCTGCCCAGCCCCGGCGAAAGGACTAGCCTGCGGCCGATGAGGATCGTCGTTGTCGGTGCTACCGGGCATATCGGTAGCTACTTGGTCCCGAGGCTGGTCACCGCCGGTCACGAGGTCGTCGCCATCAGCCGGGGGACCCGTAGCCCCTACTTCGAGCACCCGGCATGGCACCAGGTCACCCAGGTGCAAGCGGACCGGGAAGCTGAGGACGAGGCCGGCGTTTTCGGCAAACGCCTCGCCGAGGCTCAGCCGGACGCGGTGATCGACCTCGTTTGTTTCACTGTCGCGTCCGCGCG
>JASHVH010000356.1 GCA_030039575.1 Acidimicrobiales bacterium
CCCAAAAGATCATGGGGCGGGCGGCCTTCGAGAACGCCATCAGGGTAAATGCGGCCATCGGAGGTTCGACGAACGCGGTGATCCATCTGACGGCGATCGCCGGCCGGCTTGGGGTCAGGCTCTCCCTCGAGGACTTCGACAGTCTGGCGCGTCCGGTCCCGACGCTCGTTAACCTGCTCCCTTCGGGCAGTCACCTCATGGAGGACTTTTGCTACGCCGGGGGCCTGCCTGTCGTGATGCGTGAGCTCGCCGACGCCGGTTTGCTCAACCCCGGGCAAGTCACCGTTACGGGCAAAAGCGTGGGGGAGAACGTGGCCAACGCCAAGTGTTGGGACCGTGAGGTTATCCGCACCGTCGGCGAGCCCTTCCAGCCGCCCGGCACCGGTACCGCCGTGCTACGAGGGAACCTTTGCCCGGGAGGGGCGGTGATCAAACAGTCAGCCGCCTCTCCAGAGCTGATGAAACACCGCGGCAAGGCGCTGGTGTTCGACTCGCCAGAGGCTTACCACGCCGTCTGCGACGGCGAGGATTTCGAAGCCGAGGCGAGCGACGTCATTGTCGTGCGCTATTCGGGCCCCAAGGGTTATCCAGGGATGCCCGAAGTTTCGAACGTCTCCCTCCCGTTAAAACTGGTGAAGCAAGGGGTGACAGACATGGTCCGGATTTGCGACGGCCGCATGAGCGGCACCGGCTTCGGGACCGTGGTGCTGCACGTCTCACCCGAGGCCGCCGTCGGAGGGCCGCTGGCCCTGGTGAAAACGGGCGACATCATCGAACTCGACGTCCCCGCTCGCACGCTTCACCTCGACGTCTCGGACGAGGAACTGGGACGTCGCAAGGCATCGTGGGCCCCGCCGTCACCCAAGGCTCGGTCCGGCTATACCTGGTTGTACACCGAACACGTGCTGCAGGCCGATGCCGGCGCTGATTTCGACTTCCTCCAAGGGGCCCGGGGCCACGACGTACCCAGGGACAACCATTGACGCACTGTCCCCGGTAGATTTGGCGGCAGATCTGGTGGGTTTCACTACCCGCCCTGAGGTAACAGGGACCTTCGGGGTCATAGCCTCGACGCACTGGCTGGCCTCGGCCGCCGGCATGGCCGTTCTCGAGCAAGGCGGTAACGCCTTCGACGCCGCCGTGGCCGCCGGCCTCACGCTGCAAGTCGTCGAGCCCGACATGAACGGCCCGGGTGGCGACCTCCCGGCCGTTCTTTGGCCGGCAGGGCGGGACGAACCCGTGGTGCTCTGCGCCCAGGGGCCCGCGCCGGTGGCGGCCACATTGGAGTACTACCGGGACAACTTGGGCCTGCGCTTTATCCCCGGCACCGGACCGCTCGCCGCCGTGGTCCCCGGCGCTTTTGGCGGCTGGATGGCGATATTGCGCGACTTCGGCACTATGTCCCTGCGGGACGTGAGCCGTTTTGCCATTGGGTACGCAGCCCACGGTCATCCCATGTTGGGCCGGACGGGTTCATATATCCGTGCTCTCGAAAGGTTTTTCCGGGACGAATGGACCACCAGCGGCGACGTTTACCTCCCCGCCCCCGGCCCGGGGCAGCTGGCCCGCAACCCGGCACTGGCTGCCACGTACCAGCGGGTGGTCGAGGAGGCGGAGGCGCGTTCGCCAACCCGCGAGGGCCAAATAGAGGCGGCGCTCGGTACCTGGTACAGCGGTTGGGTGGCAGAAGCGCTTATAAAGTTTCAGGAACGGGCGTGGATGGACACGTCCGGCGAACGCCATAGTGGCCTGTTGAGCTTCGACGACCTGAGCGGGTGGGAGCCAACTTACGAGGCACCCGTGGCTGCCAGTTTTGCCGGCTTCACCGTGTTCAAAACCGGCCCGTGGGGCCAAGGCCCGGTGTTCCTCCAGCAGTTGAACTTGCTGGAGGGGTTCGACCTAAAGGCGATGGGGCTTGGCAGCGCCGAATATGTCCACGTGGTAACCGAATGCGCCAAGCTGGCATTTGCCGACCGTGAAGCCTGGTACGGGGACCCTCGGTTCACTGACGTGCCGATCGAGGCATTGTTGTCAAAGAGCTACGCCGGGGTACGACGCCAGCTGGTGTCGGACGCGTCCTCGCCCGGACTGCGCCCCGGGGGGCCGGACGGGCGTGCCCCCCGTCTGCCCGACTGGCTCCCCGATTGGGCCGCGGGCGACGGCACTGAGCCGGCTGAACCGACGGGAAAGCCGGTGATGCCGGGGCTCCGGGGCGACACCGTGCACCTGGACGTCGTGGACGGGGCCGGGAACATGGTCAGCGCCACCCCGAGCGGCGGATGGCTCCAGGGGGCGCCCGTCGTCCCCGAGCTTGGTTTTTGCCTCGGGACGCGTGGTCAGATGTTCTGGCTCGAGGAAGGGTTGGCCAGTTCCCTGCAACCGGGCAAGCGGCCCCGCACAACGCTTTCTCCGACAGTGGTGGGCCGTGACGGGGAGCCCTACCTCGCCATCGGGACACCCGGTGGCGACCAGCAGGACCAATGGGCTCTGCACGCCTTCCTGGCCCACGTGCTTTTCGGGCTGGACCTGCAGACGGCCATTGATTCGCCCAACCACCACACCGAGGCCTTCCCGAGCTCGTTCTACCCGCGCTCGACCCGGCCTCGGCACCTGGCCATAGAGCGCCGGGCCGGCCCCGGCACCGTTGGGGCGTTACGCGCCAACGGCCACCGGGTCGACCCGGTGGGCCCATGGTCGCTCGGTCGCGTCAGCGCCGTCAGCCGGGGCCCGGACGGCGTGCTGCGCGGCGCCGCCGACCCGCGAGGGATGCAGGGCTACGTTTGCGGGCGTTGACCCCGAGGTCGACCGGTGAAGACAGCCGGAAAGAAAATGCCGGAAGGAAAGTGCCGGAAGGAAAGTGCCGGGAACAAAGTAAGGACAAGGATTTTTGCCCACTCAAAATGACTGTACGAGGATGAGCGGTCCACAGGACTATGGCGCACGTCGGGCCACGGCGGCAGCCTTTCTTGTCGCGTCGCGATTATCGGGGTCGGTCCTGGAGGCCCTCCCGGACAATTTGCGCCCGCCGGACGACCTCGCCGGCTACGGCGTGCAGCAGTGCGCCCATCTTCTCCTGGAACGGGCCGGGTTCGGGCGCCAGATCGGTTGGAAGATCGGTTGTACGACGGTCGCCATGCAAAAGTACCTCGGCATGGACGGCCCGAGTGCG
>JASHVH010000357.1 GCA_030039575.1 Acidimicrobiales bacterium
GTCGCCGGTTAGTCGACGTTCGGCATAAATACTCGGCCCAGCGTGTCGAAACTGGTTGGACGTCGCGCCCGCAAAAGCGCGGCGGCGATCACACCGAGCAACAACCAACCAAACGTCACGAAGGGCAGGAGATCCACTAGCGAGCCACTCCGGGGGTCAACGGCGCCCCAAAGGGGGAATAACAACAGTAAGGCTGCAATTGCCGGGAGCACCAGGTGTTTCCAAAACTGGAACTCGTCCCTGAACTCAGTGCGGAAGGCCCAGATGGTGGCGACGTTGACGGCCAGGTACATGAGCACGATCGACAGCGCGGCAGGTGCGGCCAGGTACCTGAAGGTGAGCCCGCCGCCGTAGTTATAGGTCAGAGGCAGCCCGAGCAGGAGCGTGAACCCGCCCACAAGTGCGATCGGCATCATTGGCGTGTGGCGGTGGGACAGCCTCGCCAGCGATCCTGGAAGGGCCCTCTCGCGCCCCATGGCGAACAGAACCCGGATCACCGCATTGAAAGTCGCGGTGACAAACCCGAGGCCGGTGAGCACCACTACCAGGTCGATCAGCCACAACACCGATGTGGACCAGTACCGGCCAGCCAGATAAGCCAACGGGTTGGCCTGCCTGACTAAGGCGGAGACGCCCTCCCGACCGACCCCCGACATCTCGGCGAACACAACGAGGAGGTAGAAAATGCCCGCCACCACGACGACGCCGAGAACGCTGACCGGGACGGTGCGTCGGGGCCTTCTTGCCTCCTCGCTCAGGGTGGACGCCGCTTCGAAGCCGGCGAAGGCAGTGATCCCGTAGATCATCCCTGACGTGATGTCGCTGATCTGTTGGTGGGGGGACGAAGCCGGCGATAAAACCCCGAGCGAGTAGTGTGCTGGCCCGACCTTGACCAGGATGGTGATGGCCAACGCCGCAAATACAGCCATCTCTCCGGTGACCAAGGCCAGGTCTACGACCGACGATGTTGCGATCCCCAGGTAGGCGACGAACGACACCACTGCCAAAATGATCACGAACAGGGCCCAACTGTCGACGCTGACATGCAGCGTGTCCGCGAGAAGGCTCGAGGCGTAGGAACTGGTGAGCGAAATCCCGGCCGGCACGTAGAGCGCATAAGCGAAGATCATCACCCAGCCGGTCAGAAAGCCGCCCATCCTGCCCAAGCCGCGGCTGTTGTAGGTGTACAGCGACCCGGCCGATGGGAGTTTCCGGGCGAACTCCGAAATGCTGTTGGCGCAGCACAAAGAAGCGGCGAAGGCGATGATTATGACCAGGGGAGACGCGAACCCCGCGTAGAACACCACGAGCACCAGTCCGGCCACGACGGCACCGGCAGGGGCAACGTTGCTAAGGCCGAACGCAACCACCCGGCCCGAGCCGACCACTTCATGGGCAAGTCCGCCGCCCTGTCGATTTCGGTCCAGTCCGTTGGGGCTAGACGTCAACGCAGTTTCGGAGCTCGTCGCGGGAGCGTCGAGCAAGCCACCTCGACAAGTATCGCACACCGCGCCGCCCGAAGCCGATCGGAGGCGAGCATAGGCATCCTCCACGAAGCGCTCGAGAATCACCCCGGCCTGGGTGAGGTGCCATAACGACATCTGTGGTGCGATTAAACCTGTCGAGCGCGGCCTTCAGGAGCGACCAGAGGTCACCGGCAGAGCCGCAGAGAAAGGAGACGTGGCGGTCGGAGTGTGCCTAGACAGGATGAGCCACGATTAACCCGCGTCGATTTGTCCTGAACGGGCTTCTCCTGCGCCTCTAATAGTGCTCGGCGACAATGACGAGTGGCATAACGTTGATCCCGAAGGCTGTCCCGTCAAGGGCTGGTGACGACGGGCCTTGCGGCCGGGTCGGGATGGGATTACCGGCCGCGTCGGTCGTCTCGTCGGTCCTCGCGCCGGTCCTGGCGGCGGTCGACCCCGTTGGAGACAACCTTGGCTGTACCGACGACGGCGGCGGTGCGGGCGACGGGAGCCGCGATCACGGCTCGACGGGCAGTGCGTGCGGGACGGATTGGCATGTCAGGCTCCTTCCAGGGCTTCTTCGGCTTCAAGGGATGCGAGGATGGCTTGGACAGGGATGCGTCCGCTAGCCACGAGCTGGCCACCCGAGCGGCGGGCGGCAGAGGCGAACGGGGCCGCCCATGAATTTTCCCAGACGAGGACACCAGCGGTGGTACCCGGCTCCATGGCGTTGGCCAAGTTCTTCACGTCCTCCTCGGCCAGCAGCTCCGCCAGTTGGGCCTCGGCCGCCCGCAGCTCGTCGAGCTGGTCAAAGTCATCTATCTCGAGGGCCTCGACGGAGCCGTTATCGTCTTTTTGCAAGATAAGTATGTCCAGTACTCGGACCAGCTTGGCGTCGACCAGGCGACCGATCTCTGCCGCCATCTCACCGGTGAAGTTCGAGGCACCGGGCGGGAACTCGACCACCATGTAATCGACTGGCCCCAATTCGTCAATATCAACCTGAGTCAATTTGCGGGCTCCTTTCGGTAGAAGGGGTGGGCAAAATCCTCTTGTTGCCTCACGATCCCGATCGGGACCTCCCCTGGTTGGTAAAGAGGGCGGTATTCGCTGTCGATTGACCCTCATCTGATCTGATATATACGAACTCGACGGCGCCAGATCATCATTCGGATGGGGTGATTGACACCAGGTTGGCCAATACCCGTTCGGATCAGGGTGACATGCGAACGGTCCACCAGCGCTGGCTCGCTCTTGGCCGGAGGTTCCCGCTCTCCACTGAACCGCCCGTTTTGGGTGAGGATTGTTATCCAGCGTCGTCGTACGTTTGCTACCAACTCCGTTGCCTCCAGTGAGGTGACCATCGGCATAGGAGGCCGCATGACAAACCTGGCTACGACGATTGCCACTTATGACGATGAAGTGGCAGCCGAAAAAGACTGGGCCGCCGTGGAATCCGCCGGCCGTGCTGGGTCTGTAGACATCGCTGACGCGGCACTGGTGACAAGAGGTGCTGACGGCACCGTGACCACCGTCCACCGGCAGTCCCACCATGGGTGGGGCAAAGGCGCCGTGGCGGGCGCCGTCGTTGGGCTCCTCTTCCCGCCCGCGATCGTTGCCGGAGCCGTAGCTGGCGGTGCCGGCGGAGGCATCGTCGCGCGGCTGAACCGTAGCCTCGACCGCGGCGACATAAAGGAGCTGGGCGACGTAATGGACTCGGGAGAGCTCGCCATGGTCGTCGTCACTAACGAGGGTTCGGTCGCGACCCTGACCGAGCTGCTCGAAGGAGCGACAAAGACGCTGAGCAGGGCGAGCTCCACTGCTGAAGACTTGCAGGAGGAGCTCAATACGGGAGCGAGTGCACCGTCTTAATAGGCCGAGGCGCGAACGACAAGCTCCCGAGCCCGTGCGGTGTGGCGCACGCCGATGTTTAGCGTGGCCAGCTGCAGCGCACGATGAGGGTCACCACCAATTCCCAACCAGAATTCGGCTGCATGGTCGGCAAAAGCTTCCGGGTGACGCGCCACCACCTCGTCGTAGCGCACCGCGGCCTTATCGCGCCACCCAACCGCCTCCTCCAGCCGTCCCACTTCGTTCAGGGTACGAGCCAGCGCGGCCGGGTACTCGGGGTCGTCAGATGAGGCCGTGAGCCGAAAAAGCCGGGCGATGGCGGTTCCGCCGTCGCCCAGGGCGGCTTCGACCTCGGCCAAATGGCCCTCCGCCGGCGCATAGGCCGGCACCAGGCGAACAGCGGCCTGGAAACGGGTAAGAGCCCGGTGGAGATTGCCCTGCCCTTGCCACATGCGCCCCCACTGGAGCTCGAGCTGCGCCGGCGGGAAGGGCGACACCCCGCGGTAGCGGTCCCGGCTTTGGCGGAACAACCGCTCTGCAGCCAGAATGTCCCCGCGCTCAGCGTACAGGGTCGCCAAAGCGGCCACGGGGCAGAAGTCGGCTCGGCGCTCGGCGGCCGCCTCATAGAACGCAAGGGCTGGCTCATAGCGCCCGGTTGCTTGAAAGATGCCGGCGCGCTCGGCGTTCACAACGCTGGGATCTGACCCAAGCCGCTGCGCCCGGTCAAGGTCTTCCAGTGCCTCGTTAAATCGGTGCATCCGACCCCGTGCTCGAGCGCGGGCGAGAAAGGCCACGTCGTTTGCCGGCAGATTACTGGCTAACTGCTCTGCCCGGCATAGTGCCCACTCGTAATCGACAATGCGACCCAGGATGTGGCCACGCATGGCCACGAGCTCGATGAGCTCGGCCTCGTCGCTCACAGCAGGTCGCGGCCCCGACGTGACGTACCGCTCCCGGCCGTCGATCTGCGCTTGCAGGTTGACCATTGCCAAGAAGCCCGCCGTCACTGGCTGTTCGCCGCCCCTGGCGTCCCCTGCCGGCGTGGCGTTACCGCATCGGGCCATGGCCTTCGCCTCAACGGGCGACTATTGCGGGAGCCTTCGGTGCGGGAGGGTTTCGCTCGGGTGAGGAGAGGTAAGGGAACATGCGAGAGGCCGGTACCGTCGCCTGGTCGACACCGTCACTGACCCGCGGCCCCTCGCCCCCGTTCACCAGGAGCGTCATGAAAGTGTCGATGGCGTCGTCATTGAGAGACCGGCCGCCGCAGCTCAGATGGGGCACCCCCCTGAGCACCGTGCGCTCGATCTCCAAGTAGCTGTCCTCGGCATACGGTTTCGAAACGTCCACGACCATCGCGTCGGCTAGCAGGAACTCCGTCAAGGGGTGGGCGCCGTGCTCGTCAAGCGGCCAATCGGTGTTCCCGTCGAGGCTGTCCCAGAACGCGAGATTGGCGCTCATCCGCGCTCGATAAGCGCTCCCGTAGGCGGCGCTTAACTGGAAGGCGTCCTCCTGGTTGTACAAGTCGCGAAGCTCTATGTCCCTGTTGACCACATCGAAGTCCTTCGGGAGCAGCAGGAAGTTCTTGACCTCAGGACGACCGTACCGTTCGAGGCGGGCTCTCAGCGACCCGGTCGTGATAGTTTCGCCGACGACGGCGAACATCGGCCCCTCAACCCCGAGCATCGTCGGCACGTCGAGTTGCGCCACGATGCTCAACACGTTCTGGTGGAACATGGTGGAAGTACCGCGAACTTCAAATGCCAGCTTCCGCGTGATGATGGTTTGCAACGCCTTCACCCCGTCGAAGAAGAAGGGATCCATCCGAACTCCGGCAAAAACGCGTATGCCATCCGCTCGGCCTCCCTGCTCGTCATTCACCTGGAACGAAACTCGTGTCCCGTTCGGCGTCGTACAGGAGCCAACCTGGCTGAGCGCGCCGTCACCGTCGCGTTCGGACGGGGCAGCAAAACGGCAGCTGAAGACCTGTTCCTTCTCGCCGAACGCGAATGCCGGACCAGTGCCGCCCAAAGCGATAGCCGCCGGCCGCACCCGGAAACGGTAGTCGACAGCATCGGAAAAGAGCGCTGACGTCCCCGCAAACGGGAAGACATCCATCACCAAGACCAGGGTGCTCGGCTCTTCTGGACTGGGGAACACGAACATGTCCGTGATGTCGGCAACCGGGTCGGCGAAGGCTCGCGGCCCAGAGGCATGGTCCGACATTTTCTTGCCCTCCTTAAGTCGTGGTTGGTTTGGGATGCGGTGGTTTGCACCGCCTTCTCGGTTGCATCGCTATGGGTGGCCTGAACGACCGCTCGTACCCGCCGGCTCAAGTGTCCAGCTCTGCCAGCCAACGCAGCCCCCGAAGGCCGGGGGCGAAGAAATATTCGCCGCCCCGCGTGACAACGAACCGGGGCAGGCCTTGCAGCCGCCGGCGGATCGGTTGTCTCGGGACCGTGAACTGGCCCGTCCCGTCGTTCGGGCCAACTATCGGGTCTCTATCTCCACCAGTACCGAAGAAGCGGCTGTCTTTCAGCCATTCGGACTGAACGAACTCGAACTGCCTGTCCAAGCGGGCGCCGACAAATACGAACGCCAGGCCTCTGTCGGCCCCGTCGTCTTCCAGGACGCCTGGAGGGAGGGGAGGGCCGTAGCTGGTGCCCCGGCGGATCATTCGATGGAGGCGGGGAACGCCGCTGACCGCCGAGTCGCGAGGGTTCGCGCGCCGGACGTGTGACCCGGGCGGCGTCTTCAAGCCCTTGGGGTCGTCATTGAAAAGAAAGTCATTGTTGCGTTTGGGGTCAGCCCCCAGGTCGGGGTCGTCGGTGACAGGACGAAGGGCGAGCGGCGCCCCGCTGCGCCAGCGCCCCATCATCTTTGCCGCTAACAGCTCTTCCTCCTCCAGGTTCGAGGAGTTCCCCTTCAGGTACTGGCGGAAGGCGGCTACCTGCTGGTGCAACTTGCGGAAGGCGACGTAGGTGCCGTTGCGCCCCAGGACGTCGGGCTGAGGCATGGGAGGGAACTCATCGGTCTCGTCCAGATAGCCCAGGAAGAACTCACCCGCCTTGAGGGGCTCTTCGTTGGGGTTGCTGCCGGGGATCCCGCTGCCCTCGATCGCCGGTTGGCCGATCCCGTCCTTGAAACCGAACGCCTCTTTTTCAGTCGGTAGGGAATAGCAATCGAGGCGCCAGATGACGCTGATCCCCGACATCTGTTCGTATGCTTCCTCGGCCCGGTTGAGCACGGCA
>JASHVH010000358.1 GCA_030039575.1 Acidimicrobiales bacterium
GTAGTCGGCGAACGGCTCGATTATGTCGAACAGCTCGGACCCGAACGCGGCGCCGTAACCGGTGCGTTCGCACCCGGCCACGAACTTCTCCCGCTCGCGCTTCATGATCTCGCGGACCTTCTTGCCCGCCGCCTTGCGCAACGTGTCCGCCTCTTCCAGGCTGTAACCGGCGAAGCGCTGGGCCACCCGGAGCATCGACTCCTGGTAGATCATCAAACCGTAGGTGTCGCTCAGCAGGTCGGCCATGTCCTCGTGGAGGTACGTGATCGGCTTGCGGCCGTTTTTGCGGTCGGCGTAGTCGTTGTGCATGTTGGCCGCCATGGGGCCGGGGCGGTAGAGCGCGACAAGGGCGGCGAGGTCGCCCAGCTCGGTAGGGGCGAGCGCTCGCGCCAGCGCCCTCATGTTGGTGCCCTCGAGCTGGAACACGCCCACCGTGTCCCCTCTCCTCAGCAGCTCGAACGTGGCCGGGTCGCTGAGGTCTACTTGGTCTATGTCGGGCCTGGTGCCCGTGTTGGCTTCGATCATGTCGAGCGTCCGCTCGACGACGCTCAGGTTGCGCAGGCCGAGGAAGTCCATTTTGAGCAGGCCGAGCTCTTCGACCGCGTGCATTTCGTACTGGGTGACGATGGGGGCGTCCTCGGGCCGGCCCCCCGGCTCCGGCTTGCGCTGCACCGGCAGGTGGTCGGTGAGCGGGTCGGCCGAGATGACGACTGCGGCGGCGTGGATGCCGTCCTGGCGACGAAGCCCTTCGAGGCCCTTGGCGACGTCGACGACGCGCTTCACGTCCGGGTCCGTGGCGTACATTTCGCGCAGTTCGGAGGCGACCTTGTAGCCGTCGGTGTGCTTGGGGTCCTCTTCGAAGCAGGCCCACAGCGGCGTGTCCCGGCCCATCACCAGCGGGGGCATGGCCTTGGCGATACGGTCGCCGAGGCCGTAGGGGTAGCCCAGCACCCGCGCCGCGTCCCGGACCGCGGCCCGGGCTTTGATGGTCGAGAAAGTGACTATTTGCGCCACCCGGTCCCAGCCCCAGCGCTCCGAGGCGTAACGGATCATCTCACCCCGGTAACGCTCGTCGAAGTCCATGTCGATGTCCGGCATCTGTTTGCGGCCGGTGTTCAAGAACCGTTCGAACATCAGGTCGTAACGGAGTGGGTCGAGGTCGACTATCCGCAAGCAGTACGCCACGCAGCACCCTGCTGTGCTCCCCCGGCCCGGCCCCACCCTGATCTTTTGCTCCCTGGCGTGGCGGATCAGGTCCCACACCACCAGGAAATAGTCCGAGAAGCCCATCGACGCGATAACGCCCAGCTCGTAATCGAGCCGCTCCACGACATTGGCCGGCACCGGCGTGCCGTACATTTCCTCGGCGCCACGCAAGCTCAGGTGACGGAGGTACTCGTCGGAACTCTCGAAAGGCGCCGGCAACGCGAAGGCAGGCAGTTTGGGCCGGCCCAGCTCGATCGTTACGTCAGCCCTTTCGGCCACCCATAACGTGTTGTCGCATGCTTCGGGCAGCTCGGAGAAAAGCGCCCTCATCTCGGCCGCCGTCTTCAGGTAGTGCTCCGAGCCCTCGAAGCGGAACCGCTTCTCGTCGTCCATCGTCGAGCCCGTCTGCACGCAGAGCAGGGCGTCGTGGGCCAGGTGGTCCTCACGGGACGCGTAGTGGCTGTCGTTGGTGGCCAGCAACGGGGCGCCGATGTGGCGGGCAATTTCGATGAGCTGCGGGTTGGTTTTCCGCTGTTTTTCGAGCCCGTGGTCTTGCAGCTCGACGAACAGGTTTTCCCGGCCGAATATCTCCTGCAGCCGGGCGGCGTGACTGGTCGCCTGCTCGACGTCACCGCGTAATAGGGCCTGGCTCACCAAGCCGCCCAGGCAGCCGGTGGTGGCAATAACTCCCTCGTGGTACCGCTCCAGGAGCTCCCAGTCCGCTCTTGGCTTGTACCAGTAGCCCGAAAGGTAGGCGTCCGACGACAGTTTGAGGAGGTTCTTGTAGCCGCGGTCGTTTTCAGCCAACAGGGTGAGGTGGTAGTAGAGCTTGTCCCCCTCGTCGGCGTCCCCGCCGGTGTCGTCGAGGCGTCCCCGCCGCAGGGGCCGCTCCAGCCGGCTGTCCCCCGCCATGTACGCCTCGATCCCGATGAGGGGCTTGACCCCTGCTGCCCGGGCCGCCTTGTAGAAGTCGAGGACGCCGTACATGTTGCCGTGGTCGGTGATGGCTATTGCCGGCTGGCCGTCCGAGGCGGCCCGCTTGACCACCTCTTCGACCCGCGCCGCGCCGTCGAGCATCGAGAACTCCGTATGGAGGTGCAGGTGCGCAAACGAAGCGCTAACTGGTCCGGCCACTACCCACTCCTCCTCGTCCTGGCTCCACCTCGGTGAGGGACCTCGCCGTCCACAAGGGTGTGGTTAATCCTGTGGACAAGATTACAACCGTGTTCTTCTGCCGAATCTAGCGCGCCCGTGTGACTGCTGACGACCTGTCCGATGCCTACCGGCCACCTGTCCGATCGCTACGGGACGGGCTCCAGGGTACGGCCTGTCCCGCCCCTCCCGCGCCGCCAGACAGTTGGGCCAGACCGTCGTCCAGACCGTTGGGCCAGACCGTTGGGCCAGGCATTCGGGATTACCGTCCTGCTGCTCCTCGCTCACTGGCCGCGCGCACCATCGCGCTCTGGCCTTTCCCTGGTGACGGGGTCAGAGCGGGCCCTGACCCTCCAGAGGGAAGGGTTAGAGGTACGTGCCCGGCATGGGCGTGTCCTCGCCGGTGCCGCGCGCCTGGCGGCCGGTTGGCAACGCCCGCCGGCGGGCGTCCTCGAGCTGGGCCCGCTGCGCCATTTGCTGGGCCATCAGCGTCGCCTGGATCCCGTGGAAGAGGCCCTCGAGCCAGCCGACGAGCTGAGCCTGGGCCACCCGTAGCTCCGCGTCGGTCGGCACGCTTTCCGGGTGGAACGGGGGCGCCATCCGGGACAGCTCGGCGCTCAGGTCGGGCGACAGGCCTTCCTGTAGCTCGACCAGCGACGTGTCGTAGATCTCGCGCAAGCGGGCCCGGCTGGCATCATCGAGCGGGGCCTGGCGTACCTCCTCCAGCAACTGGCGGATCATAGACCCGATCCGCATCACCTTCGCCGGTTGTTCGACGACCTCGGGGTTCTCGTCCTGGCCCGTCTCGCCCTCCGCCGCCGGGGCGCTCTTGCCACCGGTCTGCACCACGATGAGCGGAGGTTCGTCGTCTCGCGGGTTGTTCATCACAGGGCCCATCTTTACCCACGCCGCTCCCTCTTTGGAACTCGCGGGGCGTTGCCCGCCACCCAGCCGGGCTGGCGTACGTGGCCCGGTCAAAGCAGCCGCCGCGTCTCCGACCGGGCCAATACCCTCCCGGTGCCGGTAACGGCCTCGACCGCAAGGAAATTGGGGGCCTGCGGCACGGTGATCGCAGTCTCGAAGCCACGGCGGGGGGCACTGCCTAGCGGGCCGAGCTCGCTGTGGCTGCGGCCACCGAAGACGAGCCAACTGGCTACTTCCGTGGCACCGTTCCAGCTGGCGAAGAGCGTGGCGGAACTCCCCTTGGGCACGGCCGCGATCGCCGGTGGCTCGGACGGGATACCCGTCCACGCTCGTTTGAAGGCGCGGTAAGACTCGGTCCCGGAGGCCAAGCGGGCGTCGAAGACCACTTTGCCCGTGGGGTCGTACTCGGTGAAGTAGCTCGAATCGCCCCAACCGATGAACCGGTGCCCGCTCTCGATGTCCTGCACGCTCCCTAGGGCCTCCGAGAGCACCGGGGGCGAGTGCAGGTACTGGCGCAGGAGGTCGGCCTGGCGCGACTTTTCGTTCACTGACAGCACCACGCCGCGGGACTGGGACGCCTCCGCCGGCGGCCCACCCTCGTTGTCGAACACTGTGAACGTCCCGTCAGGATGGCTCCTGACATCGTGTTGGAACGCAAAATGGGCGCCCGTCCCCAGCTTGAAGTCGCTGGCTTTGCCCCCGAGGCGCCAGAGGATCTTCCCGCTGGGGCGCTGAACTTTATAAAAAGCCCAGGTGTTGCGGCCCGAAATTATGAGGTTACCGTCTGTCGGGTCTACGTCAACGGAATTGATGTGGAAATAATCCCAGGCGCTGTTAGGTTGCGCCGGCTGGTACGACTCGGCCAGCGCCACGTGCTCGTCGCTGCGCCACTGGAACAGGAGCTTCCCGGTGCTCGGGTCGACCTCTTGCACCACACCGTAGAAGTAAGACCCGTGGCGGGGCCCGCCGAAGGTGGACAGGTCCGCCTCAGCCTGGCCGTAACATGTGAAAAGGGCCGTCCCTTCAGGTGTGATCACGAAATCGTGCAGGTCACCTTGAAGTCCGTCCTTGGCGGACACCTCGCCGACCTGGTTGTAGCTGGAGTCGACCAACACGTAGTGGCCCTCGCCATGTGCCTCGACCACCGCCCCCTGGAACCAACCCAGGACCTGCTGGCCCCTGTACGTCCACGTTTGCAGGTTGAAGGCCCGCAAGTTGGGGTCGGAGCCCGGCGACAGCGGGAGGAACCACACGAGGTCGCCATTGCCGTCGACGATCATCGGCCCCTGCTGCGCCGGTCCCGAGTGGCTGTCAGTAAGGACCAGGTTGGGGCCGAACGCGGCTGAGCGGACGTCAACTGTGATCGTGGGCGGGCGCAAGTCCGGGCGCGACTTGAACACCTGCGCCGCTCCCTCGCTCGAGGTACTCGGCGCAGATCCCAGTTCAGGGACGGCGAGGTCCTCGGGGTAAGCCGTGACGCGGCTCCCATGCCCGTGCCGGGTGGCTTCGTCGAAGACGGTGACGCCGAGCACGGCGGCGGCGCCGGCGGCCGCCGAGCCCATGGCCAGGCGGGCCAGCAGCGCCCGGCGAGACAGTGGCCGGTTCTCACCGGAAGTCGCCGTAGCTTCTGCCGGTCCCTGTCGCCCGCCCTGGGTGCTTTCCGCCGACCGGGTTTCGGGCCGGAGGGCCTCTGCGGGTTGGTGGCCTGCCGGTCTCTTCACGCGGCCAGGACCTCGGAGCTCCCGATCTTGCTACCCGCACGGTCGAGGGCGAGAACCTGGAAATACGGCCCGGTGCTGTTAACCGATATAGCAGTTTCGAAATCGGCCCAGTCGGCCGAGGCCAATGGGGCCAACTGACCAGCCGGGCCGCCCAGCACTTCCCAGGCTTCCACCTCGGTGGAGCCGTTCCAACTTACGTAGACGGTCTTGCCGCCCACCGTGTCGTCCTCGATGGCAACGGCGGGCCGGTCCGTCGGCTGCCCCACGAACTTGGCCGAAAAAGCACGGTAGGACTGCACGTTCGTCGGCAACCGGGCGTCGAGGACCAGCTCCCCGTCAGCCGAGAAGCGGGAGAAGTACGGATGAGCCCCCCACCCCACCAAGGCCCCGCCGTCCTCCAGCATCTGGGTACTGCCCTGGTTGGGCACCAGCAGGCGGGCCGGGTGGACAAACGCTTTGTCCAGCGCCACCTTCTTGGTGCTCTCGTCCACGGACACGACGATGGCGCGTGACTGAGGCTCCTCCGCCGGCGAAGCGCCGTCATCGAAAAGGCTGACCGTGGCCGGCCCATGGTAGCGAGCGTGGTGCTGCCAGTAGAACTGGCTGCCCTGGCCCATTTCGAAATCAGATTTCTTGCCGTTCATGCGCCAGATGACCTCACCACTGGCCCGTCCCACCTTGTAGAGCGCCCACGTATTGCGGGCCGAAATTAACAGGTCCCCGTCGGGTGAAAGAGTTATCGAGTTGATATGGAAATAGTCGAACGGGGCCTTCTCGGTGCCCTGGCCCTTGGGCAGCGTCTGGTAGGTCTCGTCCACACCGACGTGGTCCACGCTCTCCCAACGGTGCAGCAGTTTATTGGTGGCCACGTCGACCTCCATTGCCACGGCCCCGAGCACGAAGCCGTTTTTTGGCCCGCCGACGCTCGACAGGTCGGTGGCCACCGGGTGGTAGGCCGTCATCAGGGCGGTGCCCTGGCCGGTGAGGACGAGCTCGTGGAGGTCGGGCGCCAGGCCGTCCACCGGCCGTATACGGCCAACTTCGTTGAAGCTCAAGTCCGCGATCACGCCTTCTCCCGCCCCGGTCCCGTCAGTCACCGTGCCTTCCCACCAAGTGAGGACCGGTTGGCCGTTCCACTCCTGGTACTGCAAGTCAAAGGAGGCGTTGTCCGTGGGGAGGAACCAGCGCAGCCGCCCGTCGGTCTGCACGACCATCAGGCCGGGCTGGCCGGGCCCAGGGGGCACGTACGCCTTGGGCGACAACAGCACCAGGCCTTCGTCCTGACCGGGCACGAAGGGCGTCGAGGGCCGGCGCACGACGGTCACCCGTGGTGGCCGGAGGTCGGGCCGTGAATAGAAGAAGTTCGCCTCGTTTGCGTTGTACTCCGTGGTGGGAGCGGTCGCTGCCGAGTCGCCGTTGGGCGACGCATCCGCGCTCTTGCCGGCCGGTTTGGGCCACTCATAGCCGACCAGGCCGGCTACCCCTACAGTTGCTGCTCCTGCTGTCAAGGCCAAAAACTGGCGGCGCGTCGTAGCCAAAGCACTCCTAACCTCTACCGGCGTTACAGCCGCCATAGTGCCGGGCAGACGCTAAGGAACTCCTGAACCGAACGTAACCGTTTGGCTAAGAAACCCGCTCGAGCCGGCCAGGCCTGCCCCGCCCCCCGGCCGTTTTCGCCTGGCCACCAGGGCGCTTAGCAGATGAGGAGACCTCTGGCCTCCCATATGCCTCTGTGGCCAGGGACGGCGACGAAGGCCACCTCGGGCCCGACGGCGATGTCGCGCGTACCATCGGCGATCTCGGTGCAATGGAACGGGTACCTCCGCCCGTCGCTCGCCCGGACCTCGCCGAGGCCCACCTCTTTGTCGAAGCTGTCGACCGTTCCCAACTGTGGCCTGTACACTGGCTGGTCTCTTTCTGGCTGGTCTCTTTTGTTGCCGTCCCGCGCCCCCGGTCAGGGCACAATTTTGCTGATCGGTAGTTCGATGATGTCCGAAGCACCGGCGTCTTTCAGTTCCGGTATGAGCTTGTTTATCGAGTCTTTCGGCACCACCGTCTCGACCGCGTAGCTGCCTCCCCCGAACAGTTCCGAAACCGTCGGGCTGCGCATCGCGGGCAGCAGGGAGACGACGGTGCCGAGGTCCGCCGCCTCGACGTTCAATTTCACCAGCACGCGGCCACGCGCTTTCAATGCCCCCTGCAACAAGGTGTTGATGTCTTCCATGGCTTTGCGTTGTTCAGGGCGTTCGTACGCAGCGGGGTTGGCTATCAGTTCAGTGTGCGATACGAGAACGGTCTCGATTATCTTGAGGCCGGCAGCCTTCAGCGCCCGGCCCGTCTCGGTTATTTCCACCACTGCATCGGCGATCTCGGGCACTTTCGCTTCGGTGGCGCCGTAAGACAGGACAACGTCCGCCTTCACCCCGTTCACGGAGAAGAACCGCTCAGTGAGCAGCGGGTACTCGGTGGAAACTTTGACGCCGTCAGGCATGTCCTTTACCGTTCCCCAAGGAGAACTCGCAGCGACAGCCAGGACGACCTGGATGGGCCGGGACGTGGCCTTCGAATAAGACAGTTCACCCAGGGAAACGACTTCTGCGCCCGTCTCCTCCACCCAATCGCGCCCGGTGATCCCGACGTCGAAGAGGCCGTCGGCCACGTAGCGGGGGATTTCCTGTGGCCGCAGGATGCGCACCTCGGATATCCGGTGGTCTCTGACGCTCGCCCTGTAGTCGACGTCCGAACTGCGGGACACGGCGAGGTCGGCCGCCTCGAACAACTCGATGGTGGCGCGTTCCAGGGAACCCTTTGGCAGTACGAGACGAAGCACGGGCCGACCTTAGTGCGCCGGCAGCGGCCGCCGGTCCCACCCATCGAGGGCCGGGGCGGTAGGCCCAAGACGGGCCGGCCCCCACGCGGTGGACGCGTTCCTGCGACAGGTCAGTGCGGCTGCTCTCCCGCCAGCACGCCGATGGCGTGGGGCAGGAGGTCGATTATCGCCCCCAGGCACTCCAGGGCCCCTTTCGGGGACCCGGGGAGGTTGACGACGAGGGCGCGGCCCCTGACGCCGGCCATCCCCCGCGACAGCGGGGCGATCGGGCTCGAGCGTCGCATCGCTTCCGCCAGCCCCGGAGCCGGGCGGTCTACGACCTCGGCCGTCCCCTCCGGCGTCAGGTCCCTCGGGCCGAAGCCGGTCCCTCCGGTAGTGACGACAAGGCCCGTGAAGGCCGATGCCATCCGGGTGAGGTCCCCGGCCACCGAGGCCACGCCGTCAGGGGCAGCGGCCTGCTCGACCACTTCGAAGCCGGCCTCCTGGAGGGCCTTCACCACGGCAGGGCCGCTCTCGTCCTCCCGTTCGCCCCTCATGACGGAGTCCGAGATGGTAAGGACTTTGGCCTGGTAGCTCATGGCCTGCGCGGCCGCTCTGGTGGGCACCCCACCTCTGACGGGCCCGCCTCCCGGATGTGGTGCGCGGCCATCGGGTCATCATGGCCGAATATCTCTGCGCCCGCAACGGAGCTAGTGGCTTCGGCGCAACGCCAACAGGTACATCCCGTCGGTCCCTGCGGTTTGGGGCAGCAACAGGGCGCCCCGGCCTAGAGGTTCCCAGGGTGGCCCGGGGGGAGCGACCACTTCGCCCCACCCAGGCCCAAGCTCGTGGGCCAGCCAGTCGTCGACGTCGACTGTCTCGGCCCGCGTCAGCGTGCACACGCTGTAGACGAGGGCGCCGCCGGGGGCCACGAGCGGCGCGGCCCCCCCGAGCAGGCGCCGCTGCAGGGACGCGAGGCGGTCCGTGTCCTCCGGGCGTACCCGCCACCGCGCGTCCGGCCGCCGCCGCAGCACTCCGAGCCCGGTACAGGGGGCGTCCACAAGTACTGCCGTGAAGCTGTCCGGCCGGAACGGCGGCGCGGTGCCGTCCGCCACCACGACGGCGAGGTTGTCGAGCCCCAGGCGTTGGGCGTTGCCCGTCACCAGGTTGGCCCGCGATGCGGCCAGGTCGGCGCCAACGACGAATGGGGCGCTGTGTGCGACCAGGGTCGCCTTGCCGCCCGGAGCGGCGCACAGGTCAAGTACGGGCCCCGGTCGCCCCTGCGCCAGGGCGGCCACGTACTCGGCGACAGCTTGGCTGCCGGGGTCCTGTACGTAGCCGTCCGCCCGCACTGAGGGAGATGCCGCCTGGTTCATTTGCTGAAGTGCGGCAACGGCCCGCTCCGGCCCGATGTCTTCGCCGAGGCGGCGGATGACCCAGTCGGGGTAACTGAGCCTGGTCCCGAGGTCTGGCCACGCCACCGGGCCGGCTTCGACCAGGGTGGCCACCCGGCGCAGGACGGCGTTGAGCAGCGGCCGGGCCCGGCGGGGCGCCTCGCCCACAGTGGCCGAAACCGCCGCGTAGGCCGGTACCCGCATGAAGGCGAGTTGGTAGGCACCGGCCCTGGCCGCCGCCCTGACCTGGGGTTCCAAGGGGCTGTGGACGAACTGGCCGACGAGCCAGTCGCACGCCCGGCACATGCGCAACGTGCCGTAGGCCAGTTCGGTGGCAAAGGCCTTGTCCCTCTCGTCGAGCCCCGAGCGGGTGAGCAGCTGGGGGACGACCAGGTTGGCCCGCTCACCGTTCTCGGCCGCCACCAGGGCCGAGATGGCCACACCGCGGGCCGTCGCGCTGGGGCCGTTCACCGCTCTGTTCACTCGCCGAGGCGCTCGTCCGGGAGTGGTCGCGCCCCTCTGGCCCAGGCGGAGGCGTCCATCACCGGCTTGCCTTCCGGTTGGACCAGGAGCAGCTCGAGGGCGCCGTCACCCGTCCCCACTTTGTTCCCCTGGATCTGCCCCGGGCGAAGGGCTTGTTCGTCGGGGAGCACGTTGGCCGCCTTGACCAGCAGGCGTTTTCCCCGAAAGGTCGTCCACGCCCGGCCTATCCTCACTGACCGGTCCAAAACCTGCGCAGACAGGGAGAAGTCCAGGTGAAGCTCGGCGGGCTCGACTTTGGCGGCGTAAGTCGGCTCGCCGACCTGGGGCACCGGGGTGCCGAGCCCCTCGGATAGCGCCCGCAGGAGGAGGTCGTTGCCGATGGCGCCGAGCCGGCGGCGCAAGTCGTCGGCGGTTTCGTCGTCCCCGATGGGGGTGGCGGCCCTGGCGTAGATGGGCCCGGTGTCAAGGCCCTCTTCCAGTTCCATAAGGCACACCCCGCTCTGGCGGTCGCCGGCCAATATGGCCCGTTCCACGGGTGCCGCTCCCCTCCAGCGAGGCAGGAGCGAGAAATGGACGTTGACCATGGGCACCTCAGCCAGCAGGTCGGGCTTGATGATCCTGCCGTACGCCACCACCACCCCCAGTTCCGGCCCGAAGCCGACGATCTCGGCCGGCTTGTGCACGACCGGCAGGCCAAGCTCGACGGCGGCCGCCTTCACCGGGCTTGGGCTAGAGGCTGGGCCCCGGCCTCTGCGGGTGTCGGCTCTGGTCACCACCACCCGTACGTCGTGGCCCGCCTTCACCAGCTCCCGTAGCGTCCCGGCGGCGACCTCGGGGGTACCGAGGAAGGCCAGCCTCACTTCGCGGAAGCCGCTCCCTGGCCGCTGGTGGCTTCTGCCCTCCGCCGCAACTCGCGCATCGCCTGTTTGCGCTGCTCGTCGTCGAGCAGTTCCAGGAGCAACCGTCCGTCCAGGTGGTCCACCTCGTGCTGGTACAGCGTCGCTTCCAGCTCGTCGGCCTCGATGGAGACCTCGTGGCCATCGAGGTCGAAACCGGTCACATGGACGTGGATGGGGCGCCGGATGTTGAAGTAGAGGTCGGGCACCGACAGGCAGCCCTCCTCGTGCTCCCACTCGCCGTCCCGCTCGTCGATGGCCGGGTTCACGAGGGTGCGGGGGCCGCTGTCGCCGATCTCGTAGACGAACAGCCTCCGGGCCACGCCCACTTGCGGCGCGGCCAGGCCAAGGCCGTGCGCTTCCTTCATCGTGACGTACATGTCTTCTGCCAACCTGGCCACCCGGCCGTCGATCTCGGTGACTTCAGCGGCGCGACGCTTGAGCACGGGGTCGCCGAAGGTCCGGATCCGGTAGGGAGCCATGGCGCAACATTGTACGGGCAGGTAGGACAGCTACTGTCGCGCTCGGGGCCCTGACCGAGCCGTGAGACGGGCCGCTAGGCTCGGCCCCGGATGGGCGACCATTACTTTTCCGCTGTGCCGTCCGCGCCTTCGCAACCGGTAAGCGTCGAACTGCGCCTGCCCGACATGCAATTGAGCCTGCGCGCCGACCGGGGCGTGTTCTCGGGCAGCCGGGTCGACCCGGGCACGATGGCATTGCTGAAGGAGTCGCCACCACCCCCGAAGGGCGGCGACCTCCTCGACCTCGGTTGCGGTTACGGCCCGATCGCCTGCGTGCTCGGTCGCCGGTCGCCGGCCGCGAAGGTGTGGGCGGTCGACGTCAACCGCCGGGCCCTGGAGCTGACCTCGGCCAACGCGGCTGCGAACGGCCTGGCCAATGTCGTGCCAGTGCGGCCGGACGACGTACCGCCCGGCGTCGTGTTCAGCGGCATTTGGTCCAACCCACCGGTGAGGGTGGGCAAGCAGGCGTTGCACGACCTCCTGTCCACCTGGTTGGCCCGGTTGGGCCCGGCGGCGGGCGCGTGGCTGGTGATGAACCGTCACCTGGGGGCGGACTCACTGACCTCGTGGCTGGAGGGGCAGGGTTGGGACGTGCGACGGGAAGCGTCGAAGTCGGGTTACCGCGTCCTCCGGGTCGGCCGGGGGTCGGGCAACGGGCCAGAGCCATGAGAAAGCCGGTGCCGTGAGGAAGCTGGGGCCGACAGATTTGAAGAGGCTGCACCGGGACTGGGCCAAGCGCTCCACTGGGCGGGTCGCTTTGCTGCTGGACGGGGTGACCTCACCGTTCAACGTGGGGGCGATCGTCCGCACCGCGGCCGCCTTCAAGGTGGAGCACCTCTACCTGGCCGGCGGGACAACTTCCCCTGCGGCGGCCAAGGCCGGCAAGACCGCCTTGGGCACTGAACGGTACCTGTCGTGGTCCACCTTCGACCGGGGGGCGGAGGCGGCCGATGCCGCCCGGGAAGACGGTTTTGCG
>JASHVH010000359.1 GCA_030039575.1 Acidimicrobiales bacterium
CGGTCCGGAGATGGTCGCACCTCGGGCCGGCCTTCTGCTTCGGCCGGCGGCGCCGGCTTCAAGCGGTCTACACCCAGGGAAGCCCGGCAAATGCCTGGTGCCACTAGGTACGGGCGCTCGAGTACCGAGGCGAGGTACGGTGCCCGGGCGGACCAGCCTGGGCGGGGCACAAGCAGTGGGCGGGGAAGGTACGACGACGCCGGCGGTGAGCTCCGGCCTTCGCGCGACGGGCGGAGGGTACGCTCGTTGCCGACCGGCCGGCCGCCGGAGCGCTCTCTCGGTACCCGTGGTGAGCGGGAAGCGTACGGTCGCGTTGGTCGACCGGCCACTGCGAAAGCTCCCTTAGCAGGCGCCCCGCGTCGAAACCCGGCCCGAATGGGAGATGGGCTCAGGGCGGGCGAGGCCCGCGCCTCCCGCGGGCGGCGCTACGACGACGGTTTTGACCGCCACGGTCCAGTACCAGGACCGAGCTGGGGTCGCTCGCGCGACCCCGAGGGCCGAGGCAAGCCGCGCAGCCGCGCTGAGGCGACGCCACCCGGACGGGAGCGGCGCTACCCGGAGGACAGGCCGCGAGGGTCGTTCCAGCGTGAGCTCGACGGGTATCAACCGCGGGGCACCGCGCCGTTCACGAAGGGGAGGGCAAACCCGCGGGCAGGCCGACCGGGGACCGCCCGAGCCACTTCATTCCCAGCCCGGTCAGGTCGCAGGCCGTTCGATGGAGACGCCCGCACCTCTCCTGGTGGACGCGGGTCCGGTGGGGGCGCCGCGGATTTCGGTCCTGATCGCGACCGTGGCTATGGCCGAGCCGGCGGCGGTACTTATGGACGCGGCGGTCGAAGAGAGCCCGGCACCAGGTCGGCTCCTGGTGAGCGCAGCCGGGAACTGCCGGCGAATTGGGGGAGCGTCACCCGCCGTGGTGCCCGGGCTCTGAGCTACGACGGCCCGTCGGCATCTGAGATCTGGTCAAGAGCACGCGAGAGCGCCCCGCCACGGCGAGGTCAAAGCACAACAAGTGAAAGGCCCGGACGGTCACGCTCTGATGCGGGTGCCCGGGAGCCCTCCGCCGTCCAACGCCCCGAACTGGAAGACTGGGAGATAGCTCTGGTCGAGAAGCTGCCTTCTCCCGGCCGTCGCAATTCCGCGAAACCCGCCGGGCGGGGCTTTCGGGCGCCCGCGGGTCGCGAGCCGTCCAGGGAGACTGCGCCTTCCTCGCGAGGAGTGGCCTCGCCAAAGCTTGGTAATCGGGAAGAGCCCGTCGGGCCCAGCAACGCAAAGCTGGAGGACGCCGCCCGGGCCTACTCAGCCGATCGGTACCAGGACGCCTTGAGGATACTGCGCAAGCTGGTGGCCCAGTCCCCGAACTCGGCGGCTGTTAGGGAACTCCTCGGCCTGACTTATTACAGGTTGGGGCGGTGGCCGCTCGCCGTCCGCGAACTACAGGCCCACCATGAATTGTCAGGCAGTTACGACCAGTTCCCGGTTATCGCCGACTCGTACCGGGCCATGCGCCGGTACGCCGATGCCGAAACCACCTGGGAGGAGCTCCGGCAAGCGTCGCCAAGCGCCGAGGTAGTGGCTGAGGGCCGGCTGGTCGCCGCCGGCTCCCTGGCCGACCAGGGTGACCTGCGGGGAGCGGTGAAGTTGCTCGAAGGGTCTCTTCGCCACTCGAGGCCGAAGATCTCGCACCTGCGGCAATGGTACGCATTGGCAGATCTCTACGAACGGGCGGGGGAGTTGCCAAGAGCGCGCGACCTCTTTACTCAGATCGCCGCCGTAGATCCCGACGCGTACGACGTAAAGCAACGCCTCGGCGCCCTCGGCTGAAAGACCTATGGGCTGAGTGCCGAGGTTTAGCGGTCACACCCCTTCGGTAAGCTCTTGGGCGAAGCCACCGTGGCATCAGGTTGAGCGTTCCGGGTAGGCGGTAGTAATTCCTGCCCTGGGTGTTCCTGAAACCCGGAGCTTTATCTCTTCGCCCGGGGTCTCGGCCGGGCGGGCTCAAAGAGAGGCTTTAGGAGGCCCCTGCCGTAATGCAAGGGCTTCGTCGCCTCGGCTCGGCTGACAAAGAAGGGAGCGACCATGCTCAATATGGCCGTTGTTATAGGCAACCTGGCCAAACCCGTGGAGGTCAGGAACCTCGCGAGCGGGGTTTCGATTGCCAATTTCGACCTTGTGGTCCCCCAAATTGATGGCACGCCCGATACGGTGCCGGTGGCGCTGTTCGAGCCCCCTGATGAGACCTCGCAGTGGCCTGCTGGCGAGGTGTTGGTGGTTGTGGGCCGGGTGAGGAGGCGGTTTTTCCGGGCCGGCCCCAGCACACAAAGCCGCACTGAGGTGGTGGCTGAAAATGTGGTTCCCATTTCACAATACGAAGGGGCGCGCCTGGCGCTCGCTGGCGTCGGCCCTGTAATTGGTGGAGCGCTCGAGGAACTCCAACCGCCGGGGCCGTAAGCTGGCCCGGCGCAGGGACGCTGCCAATTGAGC
The DNA here is from genome assembly GCA_030039575.1 of Acidimicrobiales bacterium. Lineage (GTDB taxonomy): Bacteria > Actinomycetota > Acidimicrobiia > Acidimicrobiales > Palsa-688 > Fen-671. The sequence goes on from JASHVH010000359.1 coordinate 2,485, forward strand.
GGTCGAGGACCAGGGTTACTTAGCGGACCTCCCGGACCCGGACGGGGGCGTGCGCCCATCCGCCAGACGTTCGAGGAGCTGGGCCACGCCATCTTCTTCGTTCGGGGGCAGGATTTGTTGTACGACCGCCTGCACTTCCGCGATGGCATTGGCAGGAGCTGCGGCGCGTCCCGCCCATGCCAGCACGGTGAGGTCGTTGTAGTTGTCCCCAATGGCGAGGACCTCTGCTACACCGACACCCAGGCGGTCGCAGATCCGCTCGACGGCGTACGCTTTTGTGACCCCGGGGGCGGCCATCTCCACCCAGTCCAGCCCTGAAGACGTGATGTGGACGGTTCCCGAGACCTGGTCTTCCAACCTGGCCAGGAGTGTCCCGGCGGACCAGCCGGGCCGGCGCACCACCAGCTTGAGGCAGCCGGCATTGACCGCCTGGATGATGTCGTCGACCTGGCTACCTTCCTCCCAGTTCCAGCCGGGCTCCATAAACCCCGTCTCGTGGGTGAAGCTCTCCATTTCCTCCACGGCGAACACGGCCCCGGGGAAGACTTCGCGCACCGCCACTATCAGGCCCACAGTCACGTCTGCGTGTATCGTCTGCACCTCGATGACCTCCGTGGCGGAGATGTCGACTATGGCGGCGCCGTTCGAGCAGACCCCGAGCGGGCCGAGGCCCGCCTCCTTGGCGACGTCCCACGTGATGCGAGGCGGCCTTCCCGTGATGGGGATGACGTGGATGCCGGCGTCTTGTGCCGCTCGGACCGCGGAGAGAGTTCGTTCGCTGAGCGTGCCGTCCGGCCGTAACAGGGTGCCGTCCAGGTCCGTCGCCACCATGCGCACAGGAGGGAGGTCGGCCGCCACCGCACCGCCCACCGCGCCCTCCATTGCGCCTTCGACCACTGACTGAGGCTACCGTCTTGGGCCGCCCGCGACCCGCCACCGCTCCGGTCGAGGCCGTCGAGGACGTCCACGCCGACGGCGCGGTCACCAACGCCTGAGCTGCCCCGCAGCAGGCCGGCCGCCCCAACGACGCGGGCCCAATAGGCCTGAACGGTAAGCTAAGAGCCCGAACACAACCAATGAGGTTTGCGAGACCACTCGCCGAGAAGGGAGCAGCTAATCGTGCTTTTAGGGACCGCATTTGCGCTGGTCAAAGCGTTGTGGCCCATTCAGGCAGCCGGCTGCTCCGACCGCAGCCGGTTTCGTGGACCTAGGTAGCAGGGGGCGTAGCTTTGGCTGGTACAGCTATCAAAGGGCGGCAGCTAACCAACCTCGACCGCGTTGTCATCCGCTTCGCGGGGGACTTCGGGGACGGGATGCAGCTCGCAGGTGACCGGTTCACGACCAGTTCCGCCATCTTCGGCAACGACTTGTCCACGCTGCCGGACTTCCCGGCCGAGATACGCGCCCCGGCGGGCACCGTGGCCGGGGTTTCTGCGTTCCAGATCCACATTTCGGACCACGACATCTTCACGCCGGGCGACCACCCCAACGTGCTCGTCGCTATGAACCCGGCGGCGCTCAAGGCGCACGTAGGTGACCTGGAACCGGGAGCGGCCATATTGCTCAATAGCGACTCGTTCGACGAGCGAGCGCTGCAAAAGGCCGGCTACGCCGCGGATCCCCGTGCCGACAACAGCCTGGACGCCTTCACGGTCTACGAAGTGCCGATGACATCGCTCACCATGGAGGCGGTAAAACCCAGCGGCACCAAGGCCAGGGACGCCGAACGGTCGAAGAACTTCTTTGCGCTCGGGCTGGTGAGCTGGATGTACAGCCGGCCCCCGGAACCGACCCTCGACTG
>JASHVH010000360.1 GCA_030039575.1 Acidimicrobiales bacterium
GCTCTCGGCGCTGCCTTTTTGGCCAGGATGGCTCTCGGTCGCGAAAAATCGATGGACGACGCCGTCAGGTGGGGGCGGTATTCGTCACCGGTGGGACCAGACCCGAGTTGGGTCGCTGCTGTCGAGGATCGTTACCAGCGCTGGCGCCAGGGCCTGCCGGAACGGGCCTGAAGCGGGATAGAGGACTTTTGGCTCGCCTTCAGCGTTCGGGAGATTTGAAGAGGCCGCCGGCGCCTTAGCGGCGCCGGGGGCCTCTTGCCGGCCTGACGGGAGGGGAGAACCCTTCAGGCGACAACGCAGACCGCTCTCCGACGAGGCGCAAGCCCGTCGCCGCCCCGCCGGTCCGGGGGAGTGCTGTCAAAAAGTGATCGTCGCCGTCGTGGACGGGACGGTCCGCAAGCTGCTGGAGACGGTGGCGGTGCGGCCCCGCTGGACCCGGAAGGGGTTGGTCGGCGGGTTGGAGCCGGTGGCGCCCAGGTGGACAGCCGTGGCCGAGGCCAAGTTGCCCCCGATGTAGACGCTGGCGGAAAAGCCCGCCGAGCACCGGGTGGCGAAGTCGAAGCCGTCCACCCAGCCGTAATTGACGAACCGGAACAAGATCGTCCGCTTGTTGTAACTCACAGCGACGATGTCGTTGCCGTGCTCGATCCTCCGCACGTCGAGGAACTTGCCACTGGTGGTGAGGGTGCCCGAAATAATTGCATTGTCCTGTGGTCCGCTGTGCGTAGCCCGGAGCGCCCAGCCGCCGTCGGGGTCGTCCCACAGATAGACCCCGTCGCCAACCTCGAAGAACGCCGGCTGGCCCTGCACTTGCGCCGGCCACGCGCCCTTCCCGCACGTGTCGGGGGGGGCCGGCGCTGGCGGTGTCGGCGTGGGCATCGTCCCCAACGTGGTGGTCGTAGTACTGGTCAGGAGCGTCGTCACTGTTGTTGTCGTCGTGACCGGGTGCCGGAACTTGAACCTGGCCCACGCCGGGGTGGCCGTCATGCTGGCGGCGGCTGCCACCACGCAAGCACCAAGCAATACCTTGGCGCCTGTGGCCACCGCTGAACTCCTACGCATCGCGGACAGTCCCTCCTCCGGGCGGGCCAACCTGGCCCTGGTGTCACCAAGTGTTCATCAAGTGTTCGCCACAGTTATTGGCGAGCTTGCCATCAAATTGTGAAGATCCTGCGAAGACGCCCCGGTTAGCCGTCAAGGAGGGCCTAGTGATGGACCGTCCCCGCCCCCACGCAACTCTTCCAAACTATACCCCACGCAGCGGAAAAGTGCACGTCAGAGCGCCGCTGGCGACAACAGCAAGGTGCCCGGTGGTGTTCTCGCCCTGCCAGCAGCGCTTTCGGCCCGCCGGTAACGGAGCCCGGGCGGCCGGCCCCTTCTACGAAAAGGTTTCCTTACGTGACCGGAGGGAAGGAACGCACCGATGACGACCCAGTCGACCGCCACGGACCGCGGCCTTTCAGGCCGGGTGCCTCTCTCGGACGAGCAGCTCCGCCTGACCCACGCTTACTGGCGGGCAGCCAACTACCTGTCGGTGGGCCAGATCTACCTTCTGGCCAACCCGCTCCTGCGGGAACCGCTCAAGTCCGAACACGTGAAGCCGCGCCTCCTCGGGCACTGGGGGACGACACCTGGGCTGAACTTCATCTATGCCCACATGAACCGGGTCATCCGCGACCGGGATCTCGACGCCATTTACATAATGGGCCCAGGGCACGGTGGCCCGGCGGCGGTGGCCAATGCATACCTCGAGGGGACTTACAGCGAGGTGTACCCACAAGTCACCCCGGACGAGGCCGGCATGGAGAGGTTGTTCCGCCAGTTCAGTTTCCCGGGCGGTGTCCCCTCGCACGTCGCCCCTGAGACCCCGGGCTCCATTCACGAGGGCGGAGAGCTGGGCTATGCGCTGTCGCACGCGTTCGGGGCCGCGTTCGACAACCCCGGCCTGCTCGTTTGCTGCATCGTCGGTGACGGCGAGGCGGAAACGGGCCCGCTGGCCACGGGCTGGCACGGCAACAAGTTCCTGAACCCGCGCTCGGACGGCGCGGTCCTTCCCATTTTGCACCTGAACGGTTACAAGATCGCCAACCCCACCGTGCCGGCCAGGATCGGCGATGCCGAACTGACGTCGCTGCTCGAGGGTTACGGTTACGAGGTCAACTGGGTGTCCGGGGACGACCCCGCCGAGATGCACCAGTTGATGGCGGCAACTCTAGACAACGTCGTCGAGCGCGTGACCTCCATCCAGCGGTCGGCTCGCGAGGGCGGCGGGACAACCAGGCCACGATGGCCGATGATCGTCCTCCGTTCGCCGAAGGGGTGGACCGGCCCCAAGATGGTCGACGGGCTGCCCGTCGAGGGCACTTGGCGAGCCCACCAGGTCCCGATCGCGGAGGTGAAGACCAACCCGGAGCACTTGGCACTGCTCGAATCGTGGATGCGCAGTTACCGTCCTGGGGATCTTTTCGACGAAAAAGGCTCACTGGTGGCCGAGCTATCTGCCCTGCCACCCAAAGGCGAACGTCGTATGAGCGACAACCCTCATTCCAACGGTGGGCTGTTGCTGAAGGACCTGGACCTGCCGGACTTCCGAGATTACGCAGTGCCGGTGGAAAAACCGGGGACGACCTTTTCAGAAGCCACCAGGGTGTTGGGGCAGTTCCTCCGGGATGTCATAAAGCAAAACCCCACGAAGTTCCGGCTGTTCGGCCCGGACGAAGTGGTGTCCAACCGGCTGCAAGACGTGTTTGCCGTCACTGACCGCCAATGGGAGGCGGAGATCCTCGGCACTGACGACCATCTCGCGCCCGAGGGCCGAGTAGTGGAGGTCCTTTCAGAGCACCAGTGCGAGGGGTGGCTCGAGGGTTACCTGCTTACAGGCAGGCACGGCCTGTTCACGAGCTACGAGGCGTTCATCCACATCGTCGATTCCATGTTCAACCAGCACGCGAAGTGGCTGAACACAACCCGTTCCATCGCGTGGCGCCGGCCGATCGCTTCACTCAACTACCTCTTGTCGTCCCACGTTTGGCGGCAGGACCATAACGGGTTTTCTCACCAGGACCCCGGCTTTATCGACCACGTCGTGAACAAGAAAGCCGGCGTCATCCGCGTTTACCTACCACCTGACGCCAATTGCCTGCTATCGGTGGCCGACCATTGCCTGCGGAGCCGCCATTACGTCAACGTGATAGTGGCCGGCAAACAGCCCGCGCTGAACTACCTCTCGATGGACGACGCAGTTTTGCATTGTACCCGGGGGATCGGGATCTGGGATTGGGCGTCCAACGATGATGGCGACCCGGACGTCGTCATGGCGTGTTGTGGGGACGTGCCGACCCTCGAAACCCTGGCCGCGGTTGACATTTTGCGGTTTGAGCTCCCCACTCTCAAAATCCGGGTGGTAAACGTGGTCGACTTGATGCGCTTGGAGACGGACCGAGAGCACCCCCACGGCTTGTCCGGTCCCGATTTCGACACCCTCTTTACCAAGGACCGCCCCGTCATTTTTGCGTACCACGGCTATCCGGCGCTCATCCACCGGCTCACGTACAACCGCAGCAACCACGACAATATCCACGTGCGGGGCTATATCGAGGAAGGGACGACAACCACCCCGTTCGACATGGTTATGCTCAACAACCTGGACCGTTTCCACCTTGTGATGGACGTGATCGACCGGGTGCCTGGGCTCGGCTCTCAGGCCGCTTCCTTGCGCCAGCGGATGGCGGACGAGAGGGTGCGAGCGCGCGCTTACACCCGGGCCGTGGGCGACGACGAACCCAGGATCAGTGGCTGGGTCTGGCCGCACTGAAGTCCCGGGCTGATGCGGGTGCTCGTCGTGAACGCCGGCTCGAGCAGCCTCAAACTTTCGGTGCTCGACGACGACGACAACTTAGACGCGTCAGAGGAAGTCGAAGCCCACGGGGGCCGTTTTGACGCAGCGGCGGTGAAGGCCTTCATAGCCAACAGCAGACCGGTCGACGCCGTCGGCCATCGGGTTGTCCATGGGGGCACCGAGTTCACGAGCCCGGTGCGCGTCGATGCCTCGGTGGTCCGCCGTCTGGAGCGGTTGACCGACCTGGCCCCGCTGCACCAGCCCAAGTCTCTGCAGGGGCTCGAGGTCGTGAGCCGGATCCTGGCGGACGTGCCCGCCGTGGCCT
>JASHVH010000361.1 GCA_030039575.1 Acidimicrobiales bacterium
GCCTCGCGGCCGCCAGCTGGCCCGCCCGCCGGGCGGCCAAGCTCGATGTCCTGGCCGCCATCGCCGCCCAATAGCGGTGCCGGCTTTGGCGCAGCGCCCGCCGGTATTTTGGGTGCCGGCAATTTCGACGGCCGTTGTCCTGGCGGCAGAGCCGACCTGGCCGAGGGCGAAGTGATAGCCGCTCTGGGGAGGTCGACAAGGGGTTGGCCCCGGTACGTGCTGTCCGGGGCCCTCCTGGTTTACGCTCTGTACGTCGCCCGGGCGGTGTACGACTACTCGAGCGGGGCCAAGGCGGTGGCCGGCTATGCCGTTCTGGCCGCTTTCGCCGCTTGCTACCTCATCATCCTCCCCGAGGTCGACCGGGCCGGCACAGTGGAGTTCTGGGCGCTGTTCGGCCTCCTGACGGCGTTGTTCATCGCGGAACTGCCGTTTGCGCAAGCAGAGGCGTTTGTCCTTTGCGTCTACATCACCGTCATCGCCGTCGCCCGGCTCGGGGCGCCGTCCGCACCGGTCGTCATCGTCTTGACCCTGGCCGCCATCTTCCTCCCGGCCTCGTACCCTCCCTGGCACGACACCCTCACCACCGGGTTCGACAATGTGACAGCGGTCGGTATCCCCATTGTCGCTCTCACCACCTTCGGCATCCTGCGGTGGCAACAGGGCTCTCAAGCCCTGGCCGAGGCGCGTGCGGAACTGGCCCGCCTGGACGAGCGTGCCCGCATCGCCCGCGACATTCACGACCTGCTCGGGCACTCGCTGACGACCATCACGGTTAAGGCGCAACTGGCTCACCGCCTGGGTGAGTCCGAGCCGGCCCGGGCACTGCAGGAGATGGCGGAAGTGGAGTCGATCGCCCGCAGTTCGCTGGCGGACGTGCGGGCCGCCATCTCCAGCTATCACATCACGCTCGCCGGGGAGCTCGCCTCGGGGCGAGAGCTGCTGCGAGCGGCCGGGGTGAACGCCGATTTCCCCGGGGCGGTCGACGTCGTCGATGCCGGCAACCAGGAATTGTTCGGGTGGGTGGTGCGAGAGGGGCTCACCAACATCGTGCGCCACGCCCACGCCACTTCCTGCGCCGTCCGGCTGTCGGCGTCGTCGGTAGAAGTGGTCGACGACGGCGTTGGCGGGGAGTGGGCATCGAGCGCGGCCGGCCACGGGCTGTCGGGCCTGCGTGACCGGGTGGCCGCCGAAGGAGGCACAGTCGACTTCGGGCCGCAGGAACCTAAAGGATGGCGGCTGCGGGTGTCCCTGGCCTCTCGAACCGGCGCCTGACCGGCATGACGTGGTGCCTGTGACCTGGGGCCTGTGACCTGGGGCCTGTGACCTGACGGTTGCGAACCGATGATCCGCCTCCTGCTCGCCGATGACCAGCAACTCGTCCGCAGCGCGCTCGCCGCCTTGCTTGCGCTCGAGGAAGATTTCGAGGTAGTGGCCACCGTCGGCCGGGGCGACGAGGTGGTGGCGGCAGCCAAGGCTCATCGTCCCGACGTCGCCTTGCTCGATATCGAGATGCCGGGGATAGATGGGCTGGCCGCCGCCCGGGTATTGGCTCAAGAAGTGCCGCAATGCCGTTCGTTGATCCTTACGACGTTCGGGCGCCCCGAGCACCTGAGCCGGGCCATGGCGTCGGGCGCATCCGGTTTTGTGGTCAAGGACGTGCCTGCCGAGCAGTTGGCAGGGGCCATAAGGCGAGTGGTCGCCGGCGAGCGGGTCGTCGAACCTGCCCTGGCCGCCGAAGCGCTGGCCGCCGAGGCGCCGGCCGCTGAGGCGCCGGCCGCCGGGATCTCTCCGCTGACCGCTCGAGAGCGTGACGTATTGGTGGCCGCTCGGGCGGGGGCCACCGTGCCGCAGATTGCCGAGCGGCTGTTCTTGCCGGAAGGCACGGTGCGCAACTATTTGTCGTTGGCGATAGCGAAAGTGGGCGCTCACAACCGAGCCGAAGCCGTCAAGACGGCCGACAAAAGAGGCTGGCTCTAAGCCCGCGCGGGCCGGGCGCGGTACCACCCAGGGCCGGCCACTCATAAACTTGGGTAACCCTGCCGACCCTTACATAAGGCCGACAATGTCCTCCACGACCTTCCATTGAACGCGCCGCGCTACCGGAGCCCGGCCCAGCCCGCCCTACGTTTCGAGGGGGTGAGCCACCGCTACGGCGCGCACGTCGCGGTCGAGGATCTCAGCCTCGAGGTGGCACCTGGTGAAACGGTCGCCCTCCTGGGGCCGAACGGGGCGGGCAAGTCGACGACCATCGCTCTCATGCTCGGCCTCCGGCGCCCGCATACGGGACGGGTGGAAGTGCTGGGCACGACGCCAAGGAGGGCCGTGGCCGCAGGCCGGGTCGGGGCCATGCTCCAGACGGGGCCGGGCAGTGGGCTCCCGGCCGGAGTACGGGTTGGCGCCGTCTTGCAAATGGCCCGCAGGCTGTACCCTCGCCCGGCCCCTTTGCACGACACAGTCGAGCGGGCAGGGATAGCGGAGTTGCTCGACCGCCAGACCCAGCGCCTGTCGGGCGGCCAGGTACAGAGCGTCCGGTTCGCGATAGCCATCGCGGGGGACCCGGAGCTGGTCTTCCTGGACGAGCCGACGGCCGCCATGGACGTGGCCGCCAGGCGGGCGTTCTGGAAGATGATCCGCGAGTTCGGCAGCGAAGGGCGGACCGTGCTATTTGCCACCCACCACTTGCATGAAGCCGACCAGGTCGCTGACCGGGTGGTGGTCATCAACCACGGCCGGGTGGTGGCGGACGGCCCCGGGGCCGCGCTCAAGGCGTCCGTGGCCACCCGGCGGGTCAGGTTCGTCTGCGAGCGGCCCGACCGGCGCCGGCTCGACGGCCTTGAAGGCGTGACGGACGTCGAGATCCACGGGAGCGGCGTCACTCTGGGCTCCCTGGATGCTGACGCCACGGTGAGGGCGCTGGTCCGGCTCGGGATTGCGTTCAGCGACCTGGAAGTGACGGGGGCCGGCCTCGAGGACGCTTTCGTCGCCCTCACGGAGGGCACGGCCGTGGACAGGAGCGCCTGATCACCCCGCTCCTGGCCTTCGCCCGCTTCGAGGTGGCCCGGCTCCTGCGCAGCTGGAAGTTCCTGGTTATCACCGTGGGGTTCCCGGTCATGTTCTACATGCTTTTCCTGGGCGACCAGAGCGCCGGCACAGTGGTCGACGGCACCGTGCCTTGGCGGGTGTACCTGATGGTCACCATGTGCTCGTTCGGGGCCCTGGTGGCGGGGCTGACAGCGGGCGGGGCCCGGCTTTCAGCGGAGCGGTCCTCGGGATGGGCGCGCCAGTTGCGGGTGACGCCAGTGCCGGCCTGGTCCTACGTGGTGACGAAGGTGACCGCCAGTATGCTCGTGATCCTTCCGGTCATGGTGCTGGTCGACGTGGTGGGCGCCCTCTTCGGAGGGGTGGAGCTGTCGATGGCCAACTGGCTCGGGCTCACCGCAGTGCTGTGGGTCAGTGCTCTCCCGTTTGCATTGCTCGGGGTGTTAATCGGGTTCATGGTCAACGCGGAGACGGCTTTCCCGGTAGTGATCGCGCTCATGTTCGTGCTTGGTTACTTTGGCGGCTTGTTCGACCCGTTGGAGAACATGCCGACTGCGTTGCAGACGGCGGCACGCGCCCTTCCGAGCTACCACAACGCCTCCTTGGGTTTTGCCTTCCTGGACGGGCACGGGCTCGGGCCCGAGCACTGGCTGGTGCTCGGCAGCTATGCCGTAGCACTGAGCGTGGCCATCATGTTGCGGCACAGGGTCGAAGACTCGCGGGCCTTGACCTGACCTCGCGCCGCTCCGGCCGGCAGGTCCGGTGGGACGGCGGCGGCTTACATGGTTCACCAAAGGGTGTAGCCACCGTCGGCCACCAGGGTCTCGCCCGTGACGAAACTGGCTCCGCTCGACGCGAGGAAGGCGACGGCGTAGGCGATCTCCTCCGGCGTGCCCATGCGCCCGAGCGGGGTGCCACCGAGCCAGTAGTCGCGCATGGCGTCGGTCCCTACCCAGGCCCTGGTCAGGCTCGTGCTGATATAGCCCGGGGCCACCGCGTTCACGCGCACACCGCGGGGTGCCCATTCGGCGGCGAGCGATTTCGTCAACATGACCACGCCTGCCTTGGCGACGTTGTACGCCACCTGCGGCTGCGGGCGGTTGACGATGAGGCCCGACATAGAGGCGATGCTGACAATGCAGCCCGAACGCTCCTGGAGCATCGGGGCCCCGAAAACCTGGCTGCAGTAGAAAACCCCCGAGAGGTTGATCTTCAGCATGCGGTCCCATTCCTCAACGCTCATTTCCTCGGCCGGGGCGTTGTAAGCGATCCCCGCATTATTGATGAGGGTGTCCGCCCGGCCCCAACGGGCCTCGAGAGCGTCGCGGGCCGCCCGGACCTGGTCGTAGGAGGAAACGTCGCAGATTTCGGTCAGGATCTCGGCGTTCTCCACTTCACGCCGGAGCTCGGAGGCCGCCGCCTCCGGGTTGGCCCCCTCGAGGTCGAGGACGGCTACGGCCCCGCCGGAAGCCGCCACCAACCGGGCGATGGCGTACCCGATGCCGCGTGCGGCCCCGGTGACCACGAACTTGCGCCCGTCGAAGCGAAAAACACCGTTGTTGCCGGCCACTGTCGTCTCCTTCGTCTTTATCGGCCCACTCGGCTCACGCGGCCGAGCGGGCCCGGCCATGTCGCAGAAAGACTACGTGACCGGAGGTGACGCAGCCGGTTTCGGGAACCTCGGTAATTTGGGCTGTCAATGCGCCAACCCATGGTCCCTCTGTCGGTTCTCGACCTGTGCCCGGTCCCGACGGGCGTAGCCACCGCCGAGGCGTTGCGCCGGACGGTTGACCTTGCCCGTCACGTCGAAGACTGGGGTTTCCGGCGCTACTGGGTGGCCGAACACCACAACATGCCGGGCATTGCCAGTTCGGCGCCGGCCGTCCTCGTGGGGCAGGTGGCGTCGGCCACTTCCACGATCCGGGTTGGTTCGGGCGGCGTGATGCTCCCCAACCATGTGCCATTGGTGGTGGCAGAACAGTTCGGGATGCTCGAGGCCATGTACCCGGGACGCATCGACCTCGGTATCGGCCGGGCGCCCGGGACCGACCGGGTGACGGCGACGGCGCTGCGGCGCCACATAGACGCGTTGTCGGACGAGGACTTCCCACAACAGTTGGCCGAATTGCAGGGCTATTTCTCGGGCCACGTCGTTGCCGGCCCGCCCCGCCGGCCGGTCCGGGCTATCCCCGCCGAGGGCAATCAGCCCGCAGTGTGGTTGCTCGGCTCGAGCGGCTACAGCGCCCAATTGGCGGGGTTGTTGGGCTTGCCCTTCGCTTTCGCTCATCATTTCAGCGCCGCCAACACCTTGCCGGCGCTGGCCCTGTACCGCCGGGCCTTCAGGCCTTCCGCGGTGTTGGCCGAGCCCTACTGCCTGATCAGCGTCTCGGTGGTCTGCGCAGAAGACGCCGAGCAGGCGCGGTGGCGCCATGGCTCGTCCCGGCTGTCGGTGCTGCGCCTGCGGACCGGGCAGCCGTCCACCCTCCCCAGTCCCGAGGAGGCCGCGGCCTACCCCTACACGGAGGCCGAGCGGGCGGTGGTGGCCGAGGCGACGGTCTCACACGTCGTGGGTGACCCCGCGTCGGTGGTCGAGTCGTTGCGCCAGTTGGCCGGGCAGGCCGGAGTCGACGAGATCATGGTCACCACCAGCACGTACGCTCACGCGGACCGGCTGGAAAGCTACCGCCTCGTCGCCGAGGCGGCGGGGGAGCCGGTCAAGGCGCCCGTGGGCGAGCCCGCGGCTCGGGCGCCGCGCTAATCCTTTCCTTCCGCCAATTGCCCGCGGTAGTGGCGGCTCAGGTCGGCCATGCCCGACGTGCCCCTCAGGGTAGGCAGAGGGCCGGACTGCTGTGGCCGCGTCGGGATGTCGAGCGGGGGAGGGGACACCGACTGCACGCTGTCGGCCGAGCACAGGGCGGCCGGGTCGAACTCGGCCGTACCCAGGAGCACCTCCAACAGTGATTCGGACGGTGGGCTGATTGCGGGGCCGATCACGTCGGAGCTGGTCGGGACGGAGGAGGGCGGCACCGCCAAGGCTGGCGGGACGGGGTGGGAGAGCAAGAGCTCCTGCAGGTCCCGGGCGTACTTGTCTCGGGCCGTGAGCGGCTGCAGCCCGAACGTGGACTCGATCAGGGCCAGGCTGGAGCAGTGCTGGAACGGGCTGGCGTGCACCACCCGGCCCGGGACGACCAGGTTGGACACGACGATGCCGGGGACCCGGAAGCCGAGTTGCCTGTAGTTAGGGACCAGTTGGCCGTCGGTCGGGGTGGTGCTGTCGCCGGTATGCATGACGTTGGCCGGGTTGGTGTCGTCGATGACCATGGGCGGCGGGACGTGGTCGTAAAAGCCACCCCATTCGTCGAAGGTTATGACCAGGACGGTGTCGTCCAAGTAGCCGTTGTCGGCCAGGGCGTGGTAAGCGTCCGCGATGAACCGCTCTCCGAGACGGATGTCGGAGAGGGGGTGGTCGTCCCCGGACGTGCCTGTCGTCCCGCTGTCAAAGGGCGGGTCGACGAAGCAGACGTTCGGCAACGTCCCCGCCGCACAGGCGTCGACGAACGAGGTCCCGCTCGATAATGCCGCCGTGTCCTTGTCCTCGTCGGCGAAGGGATGAAAGAAAGCCTGGTACTTGAAGGTGGCCCCGGGCTCGATCGCCGGGCTGGCCCAAAGCGCCAGGAAGGGGATGTCCCGGTAGTAGTAACCGCCGGTCGGGACTCCGTTGTTGTTGGGGATGGGCGACAGTTGGTCCCAGATGGTAGGCAGGGTGGAGGGCACTTCCGAGTTGTGGTCGCGGTCGGTCTGCGCCGCATGCTGGTAGAAGCGGTTCGGGTAAGTTTCGCCGGCGAACGAGCAAAAGTAGCGGTCCAAGGTGAGGTACTTCTGAGCCAGCGCGCCGGTGACAGGTATATCCGGCAGCGCTTTGGGCGAACCGTTGGGGTTGAGGTTGGTGTAGTAGCCGATCGGGAAAGTGTTGGCCGCAGCCAGTTTTACGCCCGGGTACCCGCCCGGCGTGGTGGGCCGCTGCAGGAACCCGTCCATCCGGCCGTAGTTGTGCTCGACCAGGAAGCCCTCCCAGCTGTGGTCCGGGTCACTGTAGCCGCACCCCTGGAAGTCCGGCGCTAGAGGGTAGTTGGGGTACGTGTGGCCATCGACGACGGAGACATAAGCGAGGTCGTGGCGCCCGTCTGCACCCGGCAGCCAGCTTAGGAAGTGGTCGAAGGAGCGGTTCTCCAGCATGAGCACGACGATGTGGTGCAGGCCACGGGAGCCACCGGGCGAGAGGGCGGGGGTGGCGCTGGCGGCCGCCCGGGCCAGCAGTTCCGGGCCGGTGATGGCCGCTCCGGCCGAGGCGGCCACGATCTGGATGAACTTACGGCGTGTGAGCACGCGGCGGGATGTTAGTGCCCGGGTTTGAACACCTGGCCCCCAGGTGGGAGAACAGGAGCTGAACTCTTGGTGACATTTCGGGCTCGATGGCGGCCGCTGCCGGCCGCGCCCGCGGGAGCCGCGGCCGGGGCGCCGTCGGGCTCGCAACCGAGCTCGGGGCACAGCGGGACGTGGTGGCCCGGGCCCCTATGTTTGGGAGGGCCGTAAACTTCGCCGTCATGGACGACCCTCGACCAACGGCCGGACCAGGAGCGGAGGCGGCCAACGGCTGGACGCTCATGGCCGTGCACGCTCACCCCGATGACGAGGCCATCGGCACCGGCGGGGTGCTGGCCCGCTACGCAGCAGAGGGGGTGCAGACCGTGCTGGTCACGTGCACCAACGGTGAGCAGGGCGATGCCATGGGCGGTGTGCAGCCGGGTGAGGAGGGGCATCACCCCGAAGAGGTAGCCGCCGTTCGGCTGGCCGAACTGCGCACCTCGGCCGCCGTCCTCGGTGTGGACCACCTGGAACTGCTGGACTACCGCGACTCGGGCATGGACGGCTGGAGCGCCAACAAGGACCCAGGCGTATTTTGCAACGTACCCTTACCCGAAGTAAGTCGTCGTCTCGCCCAACTGATGCGGCATTACCGGCCTCAGGTGGTGGTCACGTACGACGCGAACGGCAATTACGGCCACCCCGACCACATCCAGGCCCACCGGGCCACGGTGGCGGCGGCCGAATCGACCGGTATCCCGGCCAAGTTCTACTACTTGGCCATTCCCAGGTCGGGGTTCCTCCAAGTCCGCCAACTGATGCAGGCCTCCGGCGTAAGCACCGACGACTTTGACTTGCCGCCCGACTTCGGTGTACCGGACGAGCAAATAACCACTGTGGTCGACGTCTCTGCCTACGTCGGGCAAAAGCGGGAGGCACTGGACGCCCACGTCAGCCAGAACCAGAACTTCTTCTTCGACCGGCTGCCCGACGAAATCACGACGGCAATCCTCTCGCGCGAGAGCTTCACCCTACGCTCGGCCACAAACGGCTCGGCCCGCGAAGACGACCTTTTCGCCGGCTTACGAAAGGAGACCACCCGCGGTGCCTGAAGGACCCGACCGCACAGAGCTCAGCAGCAACCATCAAGATACGCTGGCCAAGATATTCGAGCACCCGGTGAGCCACAACATCGAGTGGCGAGCCGTCCTTGCGCTCCTGCGACAAGTCGGCACGGTCCAGCAAGAACACGACGGTTCCTACCACGTGACGTTGGGGGAGGAGACCGAGACGTTCCGCCGGCCAAGGAACAAGGACGTCGACGCTCAGGAGGTGGTCGACCTGCGCCGGATGCTGCAAAATGCGGGCTATGGGCCGGAGGCGGCGGAAAAGAAGTCTTGACCCCGGTGCGGTTCAATCTGGGAACTGAAACTGCTGTCTCGCATACTTTTTCATTCCCAGTTCCGCGCCCACTCTCTCACGGCTCACCGGGCCCACAAGTGTTGACCATCGGGCCCGTGATTTCCAGGCCCTTGTACCCAAGTTCGCTGAAGGTCCACGCAGAAATAGTAAAGCGCGTGCCCCGAAGAGGCCGCTCCTGTCGCGGGTGCCCAGGACTGGAGGTACCGGCACCTCGACGGTGCGATTGGAGGCCTTCCGAGGGCTGCCGGCGCTAAGCTGGGGCCGTGGCCACCACAAAGCCGAGCACGGGCCGCAAGCGGGCACCGAAGTGGACCACAAAAACCTGGGTGCGGATCATCGTCGGCATCCTGGTCGTTGTCTACGTGATCCTGTTCATCGTCCTGAACTCGCAAAGTGTCAAGATCGATTTTGTGTTCTTCAACGTACGGTCTCGGCTGTGGGTGGGGTTCCTCGTTTCCCTGGTCCTGGGCGGCGTTCTGGGCATTGCGCTGGCCGCCTACCGGGGGTGGAACGCCAAAGCGGACAAACCGCCGGCGGCGTAACCCGGCAGCCCGGGTCACCCTGCTGCTGATAGCGACGTGAGGGAGAGGACGCCCTGACCGGTCACATTGTCGCGATGGGCGGCGCCCGTTCGGTCGTGGACCGCCGTAACGACGCCCTCGTCGATTACGTCCTCGAGTTGACGGGGAAAAGCGACCCGGCGGTGCTCTTCCTCGGGACCGCCACGGGGGACGACCGGGGCTACATAGTTTCGTTCTACGAGACGTTCAACTCGGCTCGCTGCCGGCCCCGGCACCTGGACCTGTTCAGCCGGGAGTTCGACGACATCACGGGACCGGTCCTCGGGGCCGACGTCGTCCATGTCGGTGGCGGTAACACGGCCAACCTGCTCGACATTTGGAAACGCCAAGGTGTCGACGTGCTGCTGCACAAAGCCCTCGCTCGGGGCGCCGTGCTGACCGGGGGGAGCGCCGGCGCCCTGTGCTGGTTCGAGGGGGGTACGACGGACTCTTATGGGCCGACGCTCCAGGTGCTGAGAGAGGGGCTCGGGATGGTCAAGGCCAGTTTCTGCCCCCACTACGACTCCGGGGAGCAGCGGCGGCCGCTTTTTCACGCCGCACTGCTCGACGGGGCGCTCCCGGACGGTTACGCGGCGTGGGACCGCGCCGCCGTACGGTTCGACGCAGATGGCCGTTTCGTGGAGGCGGTCACCTCTCAGCCGGGCGGCCGGGCCCTCAGGGTGTACGTGGGCAACGGACAGGTCGTCGAGGAAGACTTGCCTTGCCGGTACCTTCCGGAGAACCCCGTTCCTCGGGCCTTTTTTAGAGAGTGAGGGGCAGGCCGCTGTTTAAAGCACGGCTCCGAGCTGCCACGGCGTGAACTCTTCGTCCCCGAAGCCGAGGTCCTCGCTCTTGCTCCGTTGCCCCGAGGCCACGGCCAGGACGAGCTCGTAGATCTCCCGGCCACACTCATCGACCGTGGTTGTCC
>JASHVH010000362.1 GCA_030039575.1 Acidimicrobiales bacterium
AGAGCTTCAGGGGAAAAGACTTTCATACGCAACGCGGCGTGGGGGCAGACGATGACACACTTGCCGCAGTCGGTGCAGATCGAGGGGTCCCACACCGGGATGTCAGTGGCCAGCCGCCTCTTTTCGAGCTTGGAAGTACCAGCCGGGAAGCGCCCGTCCGCCGGCAGCGCCGAGGTAGGGAGGTCGTCACCCTCACCGGCGATCAGAGCCAGCGTTACGCGTTGTACAAAGTCGGGGCTTTTGCCCTGCTGTGGCAGATGGGCGCCAAGCCAGTCCGTGCCCGTGCCGTCCCCAGCGAACAGAGCAACCGCCCGCTCTCCGGCCTGAACCCGGGCTAGGCCGGCAAGCGCGGCATCGATGGCGGCGAAATTGCGCTCGATAACCGTTGGGCCCCGTTTGGCATAACTCTTCTCAACCGCGCCCTTGATGCGCTCGATCGCGGCCTCGATAGGCATTACCCCCGACAGGGCGAAGAAGCACACCTGCATAACCGTGTTGATACGGCCCCCGAGTTGGGCCGCGCCGGCTATGCCAGCGGCGTCTACCACCCACATTTCCAGGTCCTTGGCCAGGATCTGAGCTTGCATACGGGACGGTAAATGCCCCCAAACCTCGTCGGGGCCCCACGAACAATTAAGAAGGAACTTGGCCCCGTTTTTGGCTACGGCCAGGACGTCGGCCCGCTCCAGCAGCCCGAACTGGTGACAGGCCACGAAATCGGCTCCGCTCACCAGGTAGGACGAACGGACGGGTGACGGGCCGAAACGCAGGTGGGAGACTGTCATTGCCCCGGACTTCTTGGAGTCATAGACGAAATAGCCCTGGGCATACTGCCCGGTGGCGGTCGAGATTATCTTGGCGCTGTTTTTGTTGGCCCCGACGGTGCCATCTGAGCCAAGCCCATAAAAGACGGCCTGAAACTCGCCGGCCGGACGGGGCAGCTGGTATTCGCGGTCCCAGTCGAGGCTGAGGTTGGTCAGGTCGTCCTTTATGCCCACGGTGAAATGCCGCTTCGGTTGCTCCCGGGCCAGCTCATCGAAAACCGCCTTGACCATGGCCGGGTTGAATTCCTTGGAAGAAAGCCCGTAACGGCCGCCGATAACGCGCGGCGGCTGAGGAAAAGGAGCTTCTCCGGGGGGGACGCTCATGGCCTCGCCTATAGCGGCCCGGACATCGAGGTAGAGCGGCTCGCCCACGCTCCCGGCCTCTTTGCAGCGGTCCAGTACGGCTACTGCCTTGGTGGTGGGCGGCAAGGCCTTGACCAACAATTCAGAGGGGAAGGGACGGTACAGGCGTACCTTCAGGACGCCCACGCGCTCACCCTCGCCTACCATGACCCCAACGAGTTCTTCAATCGGGCCGCAGCCCGAACCCATAGTCACGGCGACCCTTTCGGCGTCGGGTGCGCCCACGTACTCCACCAGACCGTAACGACGCCCGGTGCGGGCGAAAAACCTGTCCATGGCCCTCGCCACTATTGAGGGCACTGCGGCGTAGTAAGGGTTCCCGGCCTCGCGTCCCTGAAAGAAGACGTCCGGGTTCTGAGCCGTACCCCGAACATCGGGGCGGTCAGGGCTCATACCCCGCGACCTGAACGCCAGCACGGCGTCCGCGTCGACCATGGCGCCGATGTCCGTGTCGCTGATCGGGTCGATGGTGGCCATTTCGTGCGAGGTCCGGAACCCGTCAAAGAAGTGCACGAACGGCACACGCGACTCGAGGGCGGCGGCATGTGCCACGACGGCCAAGTCCTGTGCCTCCTGCACAGAACTCGAGCACAGCATCGCCCACCCTGTCGTCCGAGCGGCCATTACGTCGGACTGGTCCCCGAATATGGACAAGGCATGGGTGGCCACACTGCGGGCGGCCACGTGGATGACCGTAGGCAGTAGCTCCCCGGCCACCTTGAACATGTTGGGCAGCATCAACAACAAGCCCTGAGAAGCCGTGAACGTGGTGGCCAGTGCTCCCTTTTGGAGCGCCCCGTGCAATGCGCCGGCCGCCCCCGCTTCCGACTGCATCTCCACTATCTCGGGGACCTCACCCCACAGGTTGGGGCGACCTTGTGCAGCCCAATCGTCAGCGTGCTCGCCCATGGGCGAGGCGGGGGTGATCGGGTAGATGGCGATCACCTCTGAAAGCGAATAAGCGACGCGGGCGGCAGCTTCGTTACCGTCGACGCAGACCCTGCCAGTCATGCCGAGCCAACCTCCACTAGTCGTGAGCAGCGAGAACACTAACTACAACATCTAGTGCTGGTAACCGGGGACGGCCTAGGGCACTTGGTCCCTCAGAGGGGGCCGAAAGGCTCCATACCGTCGGCGAAGGTCATGCTCACCAGCTCCAGGCCGTCAGTAACTTCGCCCACATGACCGCAACGAGGGCAGATGCTCATGTGACCGGCGACATGGTCGTCTGTCAGCAGGCCTTCGTAACCGCAAGCGCAGGCTAATTGCACCGGGACGGGCTCCACCTCAAGCTCGGCGACGACCAAGCAAGGGTCACTGGCCGAAGCGGCCAGCCGGTTGGCGGCGAACGCAAAACCTTCGCTCAGTTCCTCGGCGTCCAGGCTTGCCGGGCACCGCACCTGCACGGCGCGGACGGCCCTTCCCCTGGCGTGCCCCCGACACGTCGCCACCAGTTCTTCCGCGAGCGACAGCTCATGCATGCAGAACTCGCCCGCTCATTTGTGGTACCGCATCACTGACACTCCGCCAAGCGGCGATGGCCCGCTCTACCACACGCACGGCGACCGGGACGGCGGCCCGGACGACGGCGGACAAGCCCACCCCGGTCCCCGGCACGTCCACGCTCACAGTCACCAACGTCGCCCGGGGGGCGGAGCCAAAAAGCTCGGCAGACAATGAGAGAAGGCTTGTTGGGCTCAGGTCGGCCCAACACCCCAGGGCACCCGCAACCTGACCTATCCGGTCCTTGGGCCTGACCTCGCTATCAAGTTGGCTCAGCTGCACCGACCCTGCCGCGTTGCCGTCATATGCGGCATCGACAAAGACAGCGAAGCTCGCGCCCGACAGGTCGAGCGCCATCTCTGGCACCAGTTGCACTGACCAGATGAAGGCGGCGCGGGCGAGGACCGGTACGCCGTGACGACGTGACCATAGCGCCTTGGCGACTACCTGGCCGACCCCGTCATCGCCGCGAAGTTCGTTACCAACGCCGACGACGAGTGCATGCCCGTGCTGCATCTCGGCCCCTCAACGGCCCGGTCGGGACATTTTGCGTACAAGATCGCCATCTGGCCCAACGACGTCTATTTCGAGTGGCATTTGCCCGACTGCGTGCGTCGAACAGGAAAGGCAGGGGTCGTACGCCCGGATAACCGCTTCGACCCGGTTGAGCGCCCCGTCGCGCACCTGGTCACCCCTTATGTAATGGCGCGCCACCTGAAGGACGGCCCTGTTCATGGCCAGGTTGTTATGGCCCGTGGCAATCACCAGGTTGACCCACTGCACGATACCGTCACCGTCCACGCGGTAGTGGTGGAACAGGGTGCCCCGGGGTGCTTCCGACACCCCAACCCCCTCTCGACGGTTGACGGCGGCGCGGGCTCGCACATCGGTGCCGAGGATCCCCGGGTCGGACAGGAGATCCTCCAGCATGTCGATGCAATGGAGGATCTCGATCAGCCTGGCCCAGTGGTATTGGAAGGAACTGCTCGGGTACCGCCCCAGCCGGGCCCGGTACTCGGCCAGTTCTGCGTCGGCGGCCGGTGTCCCCAATCGGTCGACCACGTTGAGCCGCGCCAGGGGCCCGACTCGGTACAACCCGTCTGGGTACCCGAGCGGCTTGTAGTAAGTGGACTTCAAGTAGGACCAGGGTTCCACCGCCTCGCCGATGTAGTCCCAGTACGGCTTGGGGTCGGCTTTGTCCACCAGGAGATGGCCATCGCCGTCGACTACTCGCAGCTCGCCGTCCGAATAGGCGGCATGGCCGTCCTCGTGCACCAAGCCCATGTACAGGCTCGGGAAACTGCCGAAAACCGAGGCTTCTTCGACCCAGGAGGCCAGGTTGGCCTTGAACCATTCGAGCGTCCGCACGGCCCGGACGCGAGCGTCGGGCAGAGTGGCGAGGATGGCGTCCCGCTGCTCCGGCTCGAGCGGGGCGCTGACACCTCCCGGCACCACCCACGCCGGGTGGATGCGTTTGCCTCCCAGGCGCTCAATTATTTCCTGGCCGAACTTGCGGACGGCGATTCCGTCTCTGGCCAGGTCAGGTGCCCGCTCCGCCACCCCCAGGATGTTGCGGCTCGCCGGTTCGTGATCGAAGCCCAAAAGCAAATCGGGCGATGAGAGGTGGAAAAAGCTGAGCGCGTGAGACTGGACGATCTGTGCGAGGTTCATGACCCGGCGCAGCCTGACCGCGACAGGGGGCACCGATACACCTAGGATCTCGTCGCACGCCTTGGCCGATGCGACGAGGTGGCTCACCGGGCATATGCCGCAAATTCGGGCCATCAAAGACGGCATTTCGTGTACGGGCCGACCTTGCGCGATCCGCTCGAAGCCTCGGAACTGGGTCACGTGGAAGTGAGCGTCTTTCACCTCGCCCGCCTCGTCCAAGAAAACGGTGATCTTGGCGTGCCCCTCGATCCGGGTGACCGGTTCGATAACTATCTCGCTCAGAATTGGCTCGCTCATGATCGCCCTCTACCTCATCCGAACCGTGACACTTTGGCGGCTTCGGCCACTCTCCCGTCGAGTAGGCCCAGTACCACCTCGAGGATGCGGTCCGCCGACGGAGGGCAACCAGTGATGAACACGTCCACCGGCACCCAAGCGTGCACCGGCAGTGATTCGGCGAGGAGGGCGGGCACCACCTCCGTCGGTACCTGCTGTCGCGAGGTCGCGTTCTCCAGGTAGGCGCGGTCCAGTGCCGGTCGGGGGCCAAAGGGGTTGCGCATACCGGGGACATTGCTCGTTACGGCGCAGTCACCCAAGGACACAAGGGTACGCGTCCGTTGGCGGACCTGACGGATCTTACGCAGGTCGTCCTCGGTACTGACAGCCCCCTCGACCAGGGTTATGTCTACCCCTTCCGGGAACTCCTTGGTGTCCACGAGGCAGCCGTAAACCAGCTCGACCCGGTCGGCCAGGTCCAGCAAGCGCTCGTCCATGTCCAGGAACGACATATGACAGCCCGAGCACCCATCCAGCCAGATGGTGGCCAGTTTGGGTTTCCCGCTCCTCATGACCCCTGCCTTTTGGCTTTGACCAGGTACGGTAAATAGGGCCTCCGGGATTTGGCCTCTGCCACCGTACGGCCCTTCTCGAACAGAGCACCGGTGGGGCAAACCTGGACACATTTGCCGCAGCTCGTGCACGTGGTCGAACTACCCCACGGAGTGCCCAGGTCGCAGACCAGGCGAGCGTTCGCCCCCCGGCCCTGGATGTCCCAGGTATGCGCCCCCTCTATTTCGTCGCACACCCGTACGCAGCGGGTGCACAAGATGCAGCGGTTTTGGTCGAGCACAAAACGCTCGTGAGTGGCGTCCACTGTCAGTTCTGGGTGCAGCGGCGGTAGTTCGAAGTGGGTCAGTTGCAGGTCTCTGGCCTGGTCCTGCAATTGGCAATGGTTGTTGGCCACGCACACTGCACAAATGTGGTTCCGTTCGACGAAAAAAAGCTCGACAATGTTGCGGCGGTAAGCGACGAGCCGCTCCGACGACGTTGTGACCTTCATACCCTCCTCGACCCTGGTGGCACACGCCGCCAGGAGCTTGGGGCTGCCCTCCACTTCCACGACGCACAACCGGCAGGCGCCCACGTCGCTCAGCCCTTCCAGGTGGCACAGCGTGGGGATGTGGATGCCGTTCTCCTCTGCTGCCGACAGCACGGTCTGGTCGGAGGTGGCGGCCACGTCCTTGCCGTCTATTACAAGGGTGCGCACTTCGCTCATGGCCGTCCTCCGCTGCTCACCGTGGCAGTGCCGGCCAGTGCGGCCTCTGTTGCCCCGGCCGGGGGCCCGGCCGGGACCGGGCAAACGCCCGCCTGGCATACATGATCGTCGATATGGGCGAGGTACTCGCCCCGGAAATAGCGGAGGGTGGAAAAGACGGGGTTCGGAGCGCCCTGGCCGAGGCCGCACAGGCTTGTTGCTCTTACCATGGCCGCTAGGTCTTCCAGTTGGGCCAGGTGGGAGCGGGTGGCCATGCCCGTCGTTACCCGGTCGAGCAGCCGGTACATCTCCTCGGTGCCGACCCGGCACGGCAGGCACTTGCCACAGGACTCCTCCCGGCAAAAGTCCATGAAGAACTTAGCCACGTCGACCATGCAGGTCCGGTCGTCCATCACGATCATGCCCCCCGAGCCCATTATGCTGCCCGCCG
Organism: Acidimicrobiales bacterium; assembly: GCA_030039575.1. Classification (GTDB taxonomy): domain Bacteria; phylum Actinomycetota; class Acidimicrobiia; order Acidimicrobiales; family Palsa-688; genus Fen-671. Next base: position 6,347 of record JASHVH010000362.1, read on the forward strand.
CGGCCAGCGTCTCGTAGTCGACCGCCATGTCCAACAGGCTTTCCGGGATACAGCCGCCGGAGGGCCCGCCCGTCTGAACGGCTTTGAACTTGCGCCCTTCAGCCAGGCCGCCCCCGATCTCGAAAACGATCTGGCGTAGGGTCAGGCCCATCGGCACCTCGATGAGGCCAGTGTTGGTGACCGCTCCGGTAAGGGCGAAGACCTTCGTCCCCTTTGACCGCTCTGTCCCTATGGTGTTCAGCCAGTCGCCGCCTCGGCTTATCACCGACGGGATATTGGCGAAGGTTTCGACGTTGTTTATCAATGTGGGGCAACCCCAAAGTCCGGAGGAGGCCGGGTACGGGGGGCGTGGCTTCGGCGTGCCCCTGCCCCCCTGTATCGACGCAATAAGGGCGGTCTCCTCGCCGCAGACGAAGGCGCCTGCGCCGATACGCACTTCGACCTGGAAATTGAAGCGGGTCCCGGCTATTTCCGGCCCGAGGTGCCCGTCTCGTTCCGCCTGGCGGATGGCGCTCGATAAGCGCTTGACGGCCAGCGGGTACTCGGCCCGGACGTACACGTAACCCCGGTGGGCGCCCACCGCATAGCCGGCTATGGCCATCCCCTCTAGGACTTGTTGCGGGCAGCTCTCCAGCACGCTGCGGTCCATAAAGGCGCCGGGGTCACCCTCGTCGGCGTTGCAGACGACGTACTTACCCTCGGGGGCTTCGGCTTTAGCTACCGTCCGCCACATGAGCCCGGTCGGGTAGCCGGCCCCGCCCCGCCCTCGCAACCCGCTGCGTACGACTTCGGCAATCACTTCCTCGGGCGTCATAGAGGTGAGAGCTTTGCTCAGGCCCTCGTAGCCCCCGGTGGCGACGTAGTCTTCGAGCCTTTCGGGGTCGACGGTGCCGCACCTCTCTAGCACCACCTTCACCTGATGGGAGAAAAACGGGTCCGCGGCCACCGAGCGCCCAGCGACGGTCTCACCGGCCAGGCTGCTGACCAAATCTTCGGTGCGCTTTGGCTCACCTGGATGGACTCGCTCGAAGAGGCGGCCCTGTTCCGGGACCTCCACGAGGGGGCCGGCGGCGCACAACCCAAGGCAGCCTACCCGCCGCACCGCCACGTCGTGCAAGCCTCTCGCTAGAACTGCCGCGCGAAGGGTTTCAAAGAGCTGGTCAGATCCCATCGAGAGGCAGCCGGCAGCCTGACATACGTTCGCCGACGCTCTGGCCGGGCCGTCGGGGATGAGCGGTTCAGGCTGACGCCCGTGGCGGACCGGTGCCGAGCCGTCGGGCCCGTCGGTGCTCATAGCTTCTCCAGGACGTCAACCAGCCGTGCTGGTACAGCGTGCCCGTGCACCTCCCCATCGATCACCACCGCCGGCGCCATACTGCAAGCCCCGAGGCAGCGGGCTTTTAGCACCGACACCCGTCCGTCCGGCGTGGTGGCCCCGGGCTGTACACCTAGCTCCTTGCTTATCGCAGCGAGCAAGGCGCTGGCACCGTTTATGTAGCACGCCGTGCCCGTGCAAACGACGCAGGTGTGCAGGCCCTGCGGCTTGAGCGTGAAATGCGAATAAAAGGTGGCTACGCCGTAGACCTTGCTCGGAGGTACGCCCAGGCTCTCGCCTACATACGACAGCGCGTCATCATCAAGGTACCCAAAGACCTCTTGCGTGGTATGCAGCACTTCGATGAGGCCATCGGGGCGGTAGCCGAGCCGGCGCATCCGGACGTCCACCTGCCGCCAACGCTTGTCATCGCTCGGTGCCGAGCGGCCCACAAATGTGCTCGTCGCCAAATTAGGCCCTCCTAGCAGCTCACGCGGTTCTTCGCTGCCAACATAGGTCACGAGCTGTTGGGGTCACCCGGGCCAAAGGTCCCATCTATTGGAGCACCTGTGCCGGCCCCAGCTCCGAGTCAGGAGACAAAGGCCCTTTGGCCCTACGGCCGGCGTGGGGTACCGAATTACCATGGACCATGATGTGCCTTGGGATCCCTGGGGTTATAACCGAGCTCGACGGCGTCGACACACAATACGCCTGGGTAGACGTCGGAGGAGCCAGGCGCCGGGTGAACGTGGCGTTACTCACCGCGGATGAAGTCCGGCCTGGGGATTGGGTACTTATACATGTAGGCTTCGCCCTGGCCCGCATCGACGAGGAAGAGGCGCAAGCGACGCTGCGTATGCTCGAGGGCATGGCGAGCGCTTACACCGAGGAACTGGCGGTCATGGCGCATTCGACCGCACAGGCTGACAGACAAAGAGGATGGCCCTCCGTGCCGGCCTCACGGTCGAGCGCTCGCTCACCTGCCGAGAGGCAGTAGCTCGTGCGTTTTGTGACCGGGTACCGAGACCGAAGCAAAGCGACCGTTTTGGCCGGTGCCATCGCTGGACTGTGCGAACCAGGCCGGCACTACAAGCTCATGGAGGTATGCGGGGGCCACACCCACACCATCTACAAGCATGGGCTCGAGCACTACCTCCCGGAGGCGGTTGAGCTCGTTCACGGACCAGGTTGTCCCGTCTGCGTTATCCCGATGGGCCGGGTCGACGACGCCATTTCGATCGCCCGCCAGCCAGATGTCACGCTGGCGTGTTTCGGCGACATGGTGCGCGTCCCCGGAGGCAAGGGTTCTTTCCTCGATGCCAAGGCTGCCGGGGCAGACGTCCGGGTCGTGTACTCACCCATGGACGCCCTGAAGTTGGCCATCGACGAGCCGGACCGGCGCGTTGTCTTCGTGGCTATCGGTTTCGAGACGACCGCTCCTTCGACGGCGCTGACGGTCCTCCGCGCCCAGGCAGATCACATTCGGAACTTTTCGGTTTTCTGCAACCACGTCACCATCATCCCGCCGCTGAAAGCCATCCTCGATGCCAATGATGTTGATATCGACGGGTTCATTGGCCCTGGCCACGTCTCGACCGTGGTCGGCTGCCGGCCCTATTTGCCAATTGCTGCAGATTATGGAAAGCCTTTGGTCGTTTCAGGGTTCGAGCCGCTCGACGTCTTACAGTCCGTCTATATGGTGATGCGGCAATTGGCTGAACGCCGCGCCGAGGTCGAAAACCAGTACGGGAGGGTTGTCAACTGGGAAGGGAACACCACGGCAGTGGCCGTTATGGAACAGACGATGGAACCAAGGCCTCATTTCGAGTGGAGGGGGCTCGGGTCCATCCCCTTCTCCGCCTTGAAACTGAGACCGCACCTGGCCGAGCACGACGCCGAGGAGCTCTTCGACATCCCCGGGGTGCGCGTGGCGGACCCGAGGGCGTGCCAATGCGGCCAGGTGCTCCGTGGCCAGATCCGCCCATGGGAGTGCCGTGTGTTCGGCAAGGCGTGCACGCCCGAAAAACCGATCGGCACCTGCATGGTCTCTAGTGAGGGCGCCTGTGCCGCTTACTACAATTTTGGCCGCCTCGTAACACCACACGCCCGACCGCCCCGAGCCAGATCGGCAGCACCGTCGTGACGAGCCGGACGCGCCCGGTCAGGAGGGCCCGGGAACTCTCGGGGGCAGTCACGTTGTCACATGGCTCGGGGGGCAAGGCCACTCACGCGTTGGTCGAAACGGTCTTCCTCGAGGCGTTCCACAACCCAGCCCTCGCCGCTCTGAATGATGGCGCCGTCTTGAAGGTGGCCGGGAAGGACCTCGCCTTCACTACTGACTCGTTTGTGGTCTCACCGATCTTCTTCCCTGGAGGGTGCCTCGGCGACCTGGCGGTCAACGGCACTGTAAACGACTTGGCCGCATGCGGGGCCCAGCCGTTGGCACTGTCCGCCGGGTTTGTCATAGAGGAAGGCTTCCCGCTCACCGAGCTGGCTCGCGTCGTTCAAGCCATGGCGAGCGCGGCTCGCTACGTCGGCGTGTCTGTGGTGACAGGTGACACCAAGGTCGTAGAGCATGGCAAGGGCGACGGCTGCTACGTGAACACTTCGGGTATCGGCCTGGTCGACCGGCGCGCAACGGGGCTTTCGGCAGCTGCGGCCTGTCCCGGGGACCAGGACATCGTGTCGGGTTATATCGGTGATCACGGCACCGCCGTCCTCTTGGCCCGGGGCGAGCTCGGGATTTCGGCCGAGATTGCTTCCGATACGGCGCCATTGAATGGGCTGGTTGCAGCGCTGCTGGACTGCGTGGGGCCTAAGGTGCACGCATTGCGGGACGCCACCCGAGGTGGTGTAGCCACGGTGCTCAACGAAGTGGCCCTGGCCAGCGGGGCCGCCGTCGTCCTGGCCGAAGATGCGCTACCGGTCCGGTCAGAGGTGTTCGGCGTGTGCGAAATGCTGGGCATCGACCCGCTGTACGTGGCCTGCGAAGGGCGCATGGTTGCCGTCGTCGACGGCGACTGCACAGACGATGCGTTACGCGTTATGCGTGCCCACCCGATGGGGCGCAACAGCGCAGTCATCGGCGAGGTCAGGCGGGAACCGGTGGGCCTCGTGCTGGAAAATACCGGTTTCGGGGGCAGCAGGGTGGTCGACATGCTCGTCGGCGACCCCCTCCCGCGGATTTGCTAGGGGCCCTGCCGAGGACGTTGTGACATCGAAAAGGCGTCTCTCGGTCCGAGTGGAGGGGGTGGTCCAGGGCGTCGGCTTCCGTCCCTTCGTGCGCAACCTGGCCACAAGCTTGGATTTGGCCGGTTTGGTAGGCAACGACGCCGGCGGGGTTTTCATCGAAGTGGAAGGGACCGACGACCGCTTGTCAGCCTTTCTGGTTGACCTGGAGAGCGGGGCGCCACCACTCAGCGTTATCGAGGGCGTCATAAGTCAACCTATGAGGGTCAAAGGGACGACCGGGTTCGAGATAGTGGCCAGCGCGGGGTCCGGCGAACGGCAGGCACTGGTCCCGGCGGACACGGCCACGTGCCCCGAATGTTTACGGGAACTTTTCGACCCCGCCAACCGCCGTTTTCAGTACCCGTTCATAAATTGCACCAATTGCGGGCCGCGTTTCACGATTGTACGCGACGTGCCCTATGACCGGCCGAACACGACGATGGCCTCGTTCGAAATGTGCAGCAAATGCCGGTGGGAGTACAAGGACCCCAACGACCGCCGCTATCACGCCCAGCCGACCTGCTGCCCGAAGTGCGGTCCGAAGTTGAGCCTCACCGGTCCCGACGGTGACGTCTCAGCGGTCGGTGGAGAGGCGCTGGCGGGCGCAGTTGATCGCCTGCGGGCACAACAGGTGGTGGCGATAAAGGGGCTGGGCGGTTATCACCTGGCGGTGATCGCCTCCTCTGAGAAGGCGGCCGCTTGCCTACGTGCTCGCAAGCACCGGGAGGGCAAACCCTTCGCCGTCATGGTAAAGGACCTGGAGGCGGCACGGTCGTTATGCGAGCTGGGTGGGGTAGACGAACAGCTATTGGCCGGCCCGGCCCACCCCATCGTCCTGGCCCCCCGCCGCCAAAATGAGATGACGAACACTGGCGTCGCACCATCCGTCGCTCCGTGCAACCGGTACCTCGGGCTCATGCTGCCGTACACGCCGTTGCACCACCTGATTGCTGCCGCCGTGGGCGAGCCCTTCGTGCTTACGAGTGGGAACGTGTCCGACGAGCCCATCGCTTATGAGGACGAAGACGCGCTCAAACGCCTGAGTGGCATCGCCGACGCCTTCTTGGTGCACGACCGGGCTGTTCACATGCGGACCGACGATTCCGTCACCCGGGCCCTGCGGGGCAAAGGCGTCGTCGTACGGCGCTCGCGAGGTTACGTGCCTCGACCTCTGTCCGTCCCGCGTGAGTTCTCCCGTCCGGTGCTCGCCTGTGGAGCGGAGCTCAAGAACACTTTCTGCCTGGCGAAGGGCAACCGTGCGTTCGTTTCGCACCATATCGGCGACCTCGAGAACTACGAGACGCTCCGGTCCTTCCGTGACGGTGTCGAGCACTTCTGCCGTCTGTTCGACGTGTACCCGGAGGTAATAGCGCACGATCTTCACCCCGAGTACCTGTCGACCAAGTACGCTCTCGAGCGTGACGACGTGGACCTGGTCGGAGTTCAACACCACCACGCCCACGTCGTTTCCTGCCTGGCCGACAACGGCGAGACCGGCCCGGTCATAGGCGTCGCCTTTGACGGCCTCGGCTACGGCGACGACGGCACCCTCTGGGGAGGAGAGTTCCTGGTTGCTGACCTCGCTCAATACCAGCGAGTCGGCCACCTGCTCCCTGTCCCGATGCCTGGGGGGACGGCTGCGATCAAACAGCCTTGGCGCATGGCCGCTTCTTACCTCGACCTGGCCTTCGCCGGGTCGCCTCCTGCGTCGCTCGCAGTCGTCAGGCGGCACGAGGACCAGTGGGGGGCGGTCGTCGCCCTGGCCTGCAGTGGCGTCGCCAGCCCGCTGACGTCCAGCGCCGGGCGGCTTTTCGACGCCGTCGCCGCCATTGTCTGCGGACGGGACCGCATAAACTACGAAGGTCAAGCCGCCATAGAACTGGAGCAATTGGCCGACCCCGCCGAAATGTCGACTTACCCAGCAACGACTGAGTGTGCTGGGACCCTCCAGGTAGTAGGGGCCGACCTAGTGCGGTACGTGGCCGAGGACATGGTCACCGGGGTGGGCGAGCCCATAATTGCGGCCCGGTTCCATAATTCGGTGGCGGCGAGCATCGTGGCCGCTTGTGCGCAAGCCCGCGATTTGAGCTCGGGTTTGGGCACAGTGGCCTTATCGGGGGGCGTTTTCCAGAACGTGCTACTGACGGAGCGAGTCGTAACGGGATTGGAGCGGGCGGGCCTTCGCGTCCTTCTTCATTCTCGAGTCCCGACCAACGATGGAGGCATTAGCTTTGGCCAGGCCGTGGTGGCCGCCGCTCAGGACGACGCCACTGCAACCGCAGCGGACCGTCCGCAAAGTCGCCGCTAGCTACCTCAAGTGCCGCGTGTCGTCCAGCACTGGGTGGGCCGCGTCGGGGTCGATCCGTAAGCGAGCGTCCACCACCAGAGCCCCATCGGCACTGACGATCAGTGGGTTGCAATCGAGCTCGGTCACCTCGGGCATGTCCTCCACCAGCCGGCTGACACGGTGCAGCACATCGGCGAGCTTGTCCACGTCGACGGGCGCCTGACCCCTGTACCCCTCGAGGAGCGCCGACCCCTTCAGTCCAGTGACCATTTCCTGAGCATCTGTGTCAGTCAGCGGAGCAAGCCGCGTCATGTGGTCTCCCAAAACTTCGACCGTGATGCCGCCCAGGCCGAAGACGACCAGCGGGCCGAACGACGGGTCTTGAAGGCCCCCGACGATGGTCTCAGCGCCTCCCGTCGGCACCATCGGCTGTAGCAGGGCACCGGTCATTTCTTCGCCAAAGTGGTGCGACATGGTGTTGTAGGCAGCGACAACAGCGTCGTGGCCCATCAGGCCAAGCCGTACGCCGCCACCCTCGCTTTTGTGCACTGGGCCAAGCACCTTCAGGGCTACCGGCCCCCCGATCTCGTCGGCCCGCTTCCCCGCCTCTTCAGGGCTGTGCGCCTCGACGGTACGAACTACCGGGATGCCAAAAGCAGCCAGCACGTCCATGGCTGCGGCTCCAGTCACCCAGCCCGGGACGAGGCCCGCCTCGACGCCGCCGACTTCCTGGTGGGGCAGCCGCCGCCGGGCCTCGTTCACGTCGATGTCAGGGAGCGCGGGGACCGTCCCGCTTGGCTCGGCGCGCCAAGCCGCGTAACGAAGGGCGTGGGCCAGGGCCCGTACGGCCGTTTCCGGATAGGTGTAGCTCGGCACAGGGGACCGGGCCGAGCGCAGGATGGCCTGGCCACATTCGTCAGCGCCGAGCAGGCTGGCCACGACTGGCTTTGCCACTCTGGCGTTCTCGGCGACGGCGCCGGCGGCGGTCGCCGCGGCGCTGCGGTCTACTGCCGCGACGATCGCGGCCGCTACTTCATCGGTGCGCCGGTTGACCAACGGGGGCGTGAAGTTGACAACGACGGCGTCGATCTCGTCTGAGCCAAGTAGAAGCTCCAGGACCTTCTCGTACATTGCGGCGTTGGCCTCGGCCCCCAAGTCGATGGGGTTGCTGGCGCCCCCGTTCCGGGGGCATAGCCCAACGACCTGGCTTTGCAGTTCAGGTGAGAATTCGGGGACTTGAAGGCCATTGCTCTCGCACGCATCGACGGCGAGCACCGCCGGACCGCCCACGTTGCTCAACACCGCCACGCGGGACCCTTGCGCCAAGGGCTGGGTGCCGACGACTTGGGCCACGTCGAAAAGTTCCTCGATGGTGTCCACCCGGATCACGCCGGTCTGGTGGAACAAAGCGGCGACGGCGTCGTCGGAGCTGGCCAGTGCCGCCGTGTGAGACGAGGCGGCCCGGCGGCCCACGGCACTCCTGCCGCTTTTCACCGCGATGACGGGCTTTGACCGGCTCAGCTCCCGGGCCAAACGAGCGAACCGGCGGGGGTTGCCGAACGACTCGAGGTAGAGCAGGCCGACACTGGTCGCACTGTCCTCGGACCACCATGAGAGGAGGTCGTTGCCGCTCACATCGGCCTTGTTCCCCATCGAGACAAAACTGGAAAGGCCGATACCTCGCTTGTTCGCCTCGGCCAGGATGGCTATCCCAAGCCCGCCGGACTGCGACGCGAAACCCAGGTTGCCGACGGTGGGCGTGTCCTTGGCGAAGGTGGCGTTCATGGAAATGGCGGGGTCGGTGTTGAGGACACCGAAGCAATTCGGGCCTACGACTCGCATCCCGTAGGAGTGGGCCAAACGGGCCACCTCGCGCTCCAACGCCGCCCCCTCCGGCCCGTCTTCGGCGAAGTGAGACGAGACTATAACGAGGCCACCGACGCCTTTGCGCCCACACTGGTCGACAATGTCGGGCACTGAATGCGCCGGGACCGCCACGATGGCCAAGTCGACTTCACCTGGGATCTGGTCGATGCTGGGGAAGCAGGGCAAGCTGGCGACGTGAGACGCCGTCGGGTTGACTGGGTAGACGGGGCCCTGGAAGCCACCGGTGACTAGGTTCCGCACGAGCTCGTGGCCCACTGTCCCGGGTGAGCGGGAGGCGCCGATCACGGCCACCGAGCGGGGCCGGAGCAGGCGCTGCATCGACCGGGCGGCTGCCTTGCGGTCGCGCTCGTGGAGAGCATGGAGCGCCTCGCCGGTGGGGGATATGTCCATGACCACCCGGATGACGCCGTCCTCTAACTGAGAGTGTTGGGCGAACCCGGCATCGCGGAGGACGTTCACCATGCGTGAGTTTTCGAACAGGGTGTCCGCCGCGAACCGCCGCAGCCCGAAACGCCGCCCTTCACTGGCCAAGTACTCGAGGAGGAGAGTGCCAATCCCGAGCCCCTGGTAAGGATCATCGACCACAAATGCGACCTCGGCTACATCGCTTCCCGGGATGCGGTCGTACTGGGCCACTCCCACGAGTTGACCGGCTAGCTCGGCCACGAGCGCCAGATGGTCAGGGCCTTCGCTTTCCACGAGACGGGCCAGTTCGTCGTCGGACAAGTGCGGGTGAGCCCCGAAGTAACGCAGGCGCACCGTCTCTTTTGACAGCCGGCCGTGCAGCGCCCTTATCCCGGGGATGTCGGCCGGCGATACGGGCCGGATCCGAGCGGTCGAGCCGTCGGTCAGAATGACGTCCCAGCCCGCGTGCGTGGTCGAAGTAGGGGTCGACATCGGTAACTCCTTGTAGTTAAAGAGCGGGCCTGTACTCCCACCCGGTCAGCCGCTCCAGGGTGACGCGGAGGACAGTCGTCAAGCTGACGTTGGCGAGCGGTAACCGGGGCGGGACATCGGTGGCGGGTTGACGCACCACCTCCGCTCGTCCTTGCACGAGGAGCTCCCGCCTGCACGTCCCATCGGCGCTCGGGATGGCGGTCCCGAACGCCACAATCCCGGGTTTGGCCGTGAGCCGGTCGAGTGAGCCTGGCCCGGCCCGCACCAGCAGGCACCCGCCATCGAGGGCGCAGCTCACAGGTACGACGATCGGCAGGGCCCCAAGCGACAGCGCGAGATAGCCGCCTGTCGCGTCGCTAAGTAAAGAGAGGCAACACTCTGGGCTGAGGTGAGGGGTCGTTCGCTCGCCCGCCGTCTGATCGGCCCCGGCTGCGCTTATTGGCATATGAAGAATGTTGGCCGAGGCGAGACTGCCGGGTGCAGGGCCAAAGGGCCCGAAAGGGCGGCCGGAGGGCCCAAACCCTCGAGCCTTCGCCTTCAGTGCAAATGGAAGCCCCCGTTGTGACTTTCGGCCCTCCCGCTGGAGCGGCTCACGTGGGATCCTGAAGACGTGGCCGCCTTGAGGCGGCGCGACGGGCGGCTAGGTCCGCCCGAAAGGAGGCTGTGATGTGGGAGGCTGCGCTGGAGCCGATCGACGAAGAGCACTGCCTGGAACTACTGAAAAGCGTTGAGTACGGCCGCGTGGCCGTGGTGACAAGGGAAGGTCGTCCGGAAATATTCCCGGTCAACTTCGCCGTGCGTGGGCGTACTGTGGTGTTCACCACCGGTTCGCCGGTCGTGCGGGCCTGGGCGCCGCTAGGTCATGTGGCGTTCGAAGCGGACAGCGTCGACCCGGCGACGCATGAAGGTTGGGACGTAGTCGTGACCGGCGAAGGGGCCGACATTACTGACTCACGGGACTCGTTGGCACTGACCGCCCGTAGTTACGCCATCAAGTCGTGGGCCCCGGGCCGGAAAGACTACTGGATATCAATACTCAACCCCCATTTTAGCGGTCGCCACCTCTACACCCCCGTCCCCTCTGCGACGTACTACTAGCCGCTCGGCCGGCGCAGTTTCGTCCCGCTGCCCATTATCACGGAGCGTGTTATGAGGCGCGAAGATCAGGAGGGCAGGTGTCGGTCGCCCGAGAGCACTATAAGGCGAGGCCCGCAGGCCGCAGTAAGAGGCCCAGCACCCGGTGAGTCGCTTGGAGCGGGCTGAGACCTAATGGACGTCTTCCCGGAACGGCCCGCTTGGCATTCCAATGCCGCTTGCCGTGGCGCAGGACCGAAAATCTTCTTCCCGCGCACTGACGATCGCCGGCCGGGATCTGAACGACCTTACCGGTTCGGCCTCTATAAGAGTTTTACCTCAGGTCACCTAGGGACCAAAGGCCCAAGCACCTCGGCGTTATGCTGCCTTTTCATGGTGTCGCACGACCACGACCGGGCAGCTCGCGTGCCCAATGCAGTGCTCGCTCACGGAACCCAGCAGCATGCCGACAAAGGCTCCGTGCCCGCTGCTGCCAACGACTAGCAAGTTGGCCCCTTTCGCCACCTCCACCAAAGCTGGTACGGGACGTCCTTCGACTACGACAGTCTTCAGCTTCGGCGAGCGCTCCCACGGCTCAGCGTCGTACTTCGACCCGAGTACCTCGTGGACCGTGTCCTGGAGCCTTTGCTCGGCCTCCACCGCGTAATCGAGGTTAGTCGGCACTTGGATCACCCGGCCGAAGGACGTAAAGGGCATCTCCCAGGCCATGACAACTTCCAAAGTCGCTCCGGTGAGCTCAGCCTCCTCGGCGGCCCAGAGCAACGCCTCCTTGGATGCTGCTGAGCCGTCCACACCGACTACGACGCGACCCGGGGCACTTCGATTGGTCATTCCTGTCATGGCCGTCTCCTCTGTTGGTCCTACGTCACATGATTCTCACTGATCTGTAGAGGCACCAGAGCCGAGTGTCTTAAGGACTCAAGGCCCTTGGTCACAATCGAACGTTGGTCCAGCCAGGGGCACGACGCGCCGCTGCACAGCCGGGAGGCTGAAGATCGTTACGGTGACGCCGACCTATGGAGAGCGCGGCACTACTACTACCGGGCATGAGGCATGCGTCGCACAGTACTGGCTCACGGATCCGAGGAGCAGCCCGGCAAAGGCGCCGCGACCCCGGCAGCCGACGACCAGAAGGTCAGCCTTTTCGGCTGACTTTAGAAGAGCCAACGCGGGTCTCCCCTCCAGAGCCTCGAGCACGATGTCGTTCTGATCGAAGTTGCCCAGGGTCTCCTGGACAGTCGCTTCGAGCTCTTCTCGAGTGTCACCACTCGCGTCATAATCCGTCCAAACACCATAAGGAGTGACGGGGAGTTCCCAGGTCATCACCACTTCCAACGAGGAGCCGGTCAGCTCCGCTTGGCGAACCGCCCAGCGCAGCGCCTCTTTGGATTCTTCAGAACCGTCAACACCAACGACGATTCGCCTGCAGCCGCCCTTGGCTTCGACCAGAGGTGCCGCGTTGACGCGGCAGGGGCCAACGCCAGCCACTCGCTTCATGAGTTGCTCATCTCCGGCCCGTGGACGAAGTCGTTGTGTTGCTTGGAGGCGGCAAGTGCCGCCCACAGCATCGATGCCGGCCAGACGAAGACCAAAACAAATCCCAGGGTAGGGACGACGGCCACGGCCGCCACGACGACCAGCAACACGGCCCCCCATGCACTGACGTAGAACAGCCCCAGCGGACCGAAACAGAGGGTCAGTACCAGGGCCAGAGTAACAGACTTGTCTTTCATCGTTCTCTCCTCCCAAGACATGGTTCTGCCATTGGCGGCACGAGGCACCGGGCAACCGGTCTGTCCAGGTGTGCGCTCTTCAGGTCGATCTCCTTATACACCCAGAGCCGCCTCGATTTCGTCACACGTGTCATTGACCTCCTCGGCGGTCACCAAATCGCGCGTTACCAAAGAGGAGATCAAGGATTCTGCGGGTTTCGCCGCAAGGGGTTCAACCTGGTGGACCAGCGCCCACACGTCGAGCAACCGGTCCAGAACCGGCCGGGAGGCCACGATTTGACCGTCGAGCGACGCCCTTAGCTCTTCTAGCGATGATGTGACCTCATCGTTCGAACTCTTAAATTGCGAGGAACTTTCGCCCTGGCTGTGGCGCGAGAGGAGATCTCTGACCTGGTCCCAGTCCTCGTCGTCGAAGAAACTTATGACGTCATTGTCGTCGGAGGGTCGTGACAAGCCAATGACCTCGACGCTGTTCAGGTGACCGTGGACCAGAGGGTTGTCACCTCGGCCCCGGTTCCTTCTTCCGAAGACCTGCATACAGCTAGCATCACTCGCCTAGATTGCACCCAGCCAGGGCACAAAGTCACCAGCAGGGCACCCGTTTGGCACATCTCATTTGGCTACGGGCGGCCTGCCCTTGAGACCTTGTTCAGCAAATAGATGACTTCTGGCCCTAGGGCGACGGAACTCAGTTTTGCAAAACTGGAATTAGCTTAGAAGGAGGACGGCGATGGCTACTTGGCATTGCCCCGTTTGTGGGTTGGACTTCGCCTTCCACTCCGAGCTCGACTGGCACGTCCGTGAAGCTCATTGTGTGAAGCGGACAGCAGGTTTGGCGGGGCAGCTCGAGAGACAGGCTGTCCTCAGTTGGGGTGTGGTGCGGCGGTTGCAGTCTGCGCACGGTGGCCCATCGGTGTCATTGCTCCTATGGACGACACCGGCCGCGGTCATGACTCCGGAGGATGCCGCTGACCTGCATCAGTTGGCCGACGTCGCTCTCGGACGACTTGGCCGGGAGCTAAGCGGCGAACCGCTTAGGCACATGGAACTACGTCTAGAAGAAGCGGTACGAGCCGCAGAGCACAGCCCCACGGACCACGGGCTCGCCGTGTTCGTGAGCCCAGTTGAGACGGCTGTCGTGCCCTTGCCGTTCTCTCCACGCGAAAGGGCTGTGGTGAACGGCAGCTTCGCCACCCGCGACCTGCTCGACGCCTTGCAGACGTTCCCCATGTACCGCGCCCTTGTCCTCCGAGGCCCGGGCTTTCGGCTCCTCGAAGGCCGGGCGGAACGGCTCAATCAAGTCCTCGACTGGCAAGTGCCGAACCCTTCGCTGCGGAGGGCCCGTGGATCAGCGTGGACACCACGCCAACGCCGGCACGCGGCTCTCGCGGAGGCCGACCGCGCCATCGGTGCAAGAGTGGCCGTACTGGGCCGGCTGCCTTTGGTCGTCGTCGGCCGCAAACGCTTGCTGGGCGAGTTCCGCAAGCGCTCGCCTCACGCCGCTTCCGTGGTGGGTGAGGTCTCCGCCTGGGGCTCGATGCTCTCGCGGGCATCGGTGGCTCAACTCGCCACCCCCCTTATCCGCGCCTGGCGGGAAGAGCACACGCAATGCTACTTGGACGCCTTGGCCGAGGCTGACCGGAATGGCGCGGTGGTGTGGGACTTGGAGAAGGTTTGGGACGCCGTTGTCGCCGGCCAGGTCGAGCGCGTGTGGGTGGAGCGAGACTACTGGTCACCCGGGAGGTTGGCTCACAACGGAAAGCGGCTCCTCTCTCTGGAGGCTAAAGAGGCGCGCCCCGTTGTACCGGACATAGTCGACCTAATTATCGAACGTGCTGCGCTCGCCGGCGCTCATGTGGAAATAGTCGAACGCCTCAGTGAAAGCGACGGCCCTCGCATAGCTGCGCAACTCGGGCACCCACTTGGCCAAGGCCAGAACTCATCACCCGATGGCTTCTTAGAGCAAACTCCAAAGGGCAGCCTGTCTTCAAGTAGCAGAGACCGCGAGGTCGCCGGGTCGCAGCGGGCCTACTGAAAACC
>JASHVH010000363.1 GCA_030039575.1 Acidimicrobiales bacterium
TGTAGCCCGGCCGCCCAGCCCTCGCTGCGCCGGTGGACCAGCATCACCTCCCGCTTGTCCAGCTGGACGTCGAACCGGGTCAGGAACACCTCGGCCTCTGCTTCCGAGAAACACAAGTCCAGGTCCCGGAGCTCGACCAGCTCTTCGTTCGCGCGCATCCGCGCCAACCGGAGCGACGGGTCAGTGCGCGTGGCCAACACGAGCTGCTGGGAGGTGGGCCGGTAATCGAGCAAGAGCGATAGCGCTTCGTCACTCTCACCGGCGGTGAGGTGGAAGTCGTCGACAACTAACGAGCACGGGCCCTCTGGCCCTTCGAGGTCGCCGGCTAGTGACGCGACCACGTCGGCGGAGACGACGCCATCCACCTGTAATAGTTGAAGAGCGTCCTCGCCGAAGTGGGCCAGACCGCTACCCAGCCGCAACGCTTCGATGACGGCGGCGAAGAACCGGACCGGGTCGGAATCGGCTTCGTCGCAATTGACCCAGGCTCCCGTCCCCGGGGGCCGGGTGGAGAACCAGTCGAGCAGGAGCGTGGTCTTCCCGGCTCCGGCAGTACCCACGACCAGCGTGAGACGACGGTTCTTCCCTAGGTCGAGACGTTTGAGCAACCTCGGGCGGTGGACCAGGTGGGAGATGGCTTGGGGGGGTGAGAACTTGGAAGAGGGGAACCGGGGGCGGCGAACGCCGAGCCCAATGTTCGCGTCGGGACGCAATACGTCTGTCATCGTCTGAAGGCGGTCGAGACTGGCAACCCGTTGGCGGCGGGGAACAGCCTCGCCCTCTGTCACCCTACTTCAGTCCCCGTAACCAGGCTGGATCGGTGTAGCGCCGATTACCCTTTATCGGGCGGGTGGACTCAGAGCTGCGTTCAGGACAAAACGGCCCGTATCGACGGGTTCGTGCCCGCATTGCTGGACAAGTAACCAAGATTACGAACGAAACGAGCACCAAGCGACCTCCCGCTGCCGCCCTCTAGCGCCTGTTGGCAACCGTTGTCGACCGATAAAGTCCGAATTTCTTGTGGCCTAGATGCGGCCTGGAGAGGTACTAGGACGTCCTAACAAGCTCCTGAGCACGTACTTTGCGGCCAAAAGAGGGTGGGCGCGGAGGGACTTGAACCCTCACGACCTTGCGGTCAATGGATTTTGAGTCCATCGTGTCTGCCATTCCACCACGCGCCCTTGTGCCCTTGACCTGCCCGTTTGTGGCTGTGCCACCGGTGTTGTCCATGCGTCGCCCACTCTTGAACTACAAACACCGTTCCGAACGGCATCCGACTGGCGAGCAGCAGGAGGGGCCAACTTGAAGGGCACGATGAAAGAGCGTACCCCAGGCGTTTGTGTGGCTCGGGGCATAAATCTCGACCATGCCCATCGCAGCGGGCTGACCCCGGGCAGCGCCGCCCGGACCGTTCGGCAACGCCACGCGATCATGAGCATGCCTCACCGTTCGGTCACCGGCAGAACCTCTTCCAGTACCGCCAATTCCTTGGCATACAGGCTCTGGTTGCGGTACTGGTTCGACCAGGCGTGCATGAGTTGCATCTACAGGTCGACGGCCGCTCGGTCTGCGTCTATCGGGTCGTCGGGCAGCAATTTCTTGGCCGCCTCGAAGTGCGCCTCAGCAGCGTCATAGTGACGGCCTTCTGTGCAGTTGTAGACCAGCCGATGGCGCAGCCGGGCAAGCGTGAGCGTCTCGGATGGGTCAACAAGTGCTAGCGCGGTAGAGCGCGTTCCGTTCATCTGTGCGGCGCCCAATGCGACCGGTGGGACCGGCCCGGGCCAAGTGCCCGATGATGTCTCTCAAGGCGGCAAATGTCGTCCTCTGCAGGTCTGCGGGCCCCATCGGGGCCAGATCGGCCCCGGCGGCCAAGTCCGTCATGCGCGCCAAGACGGGCCAGCGTTCGCGGCTACCCGTGACAGCCACCAGTGCCCGTTCCAGGGCCGGCGCCACAATGGCCTCGGGTTGGTCGGGGGCCACGCCCGCACAGCCGTTCTCGACAACGACGTAAACGAGTTCACCCGAACCTCTCAGCCGACCTTTTCCATTACATGGCGGGCGGGGCGGCCAAGATCGAGGGCAACGCCATCGATATTTCCCTGCCTTACACCGCTGCCCAACTCTTCGCCTACTTGAAAGGGCGCCCGAGCACCCCCCACTAGGTCTTTACTCCCCAGTCTGCCTGCGTTCGAGACTACGAGTGATCTCCGTCACGGGTGCGCCTTGGATGGTGGGCGTCGCACCACTCGGGCGCAGGCCGGCCACCATAGAACGCTCAGGTACCCTTCTCGGCTTCGGGGGGTGCGCGGCGCGACAACTCTCGAAGTTCTTCAAGAGCGGCCCGGTCTTTCTCGCGGTTGACCCATTCCTTGGAGCTCATCACGCGGCAAGACCGCCGACGATCATGTACTCCACACCATGTCGGTCGAGTACCTCGACCAGACGGCCCAGGTCGGGGTGTGGGCCCTTAGGCGAGTTCGTCAAGGGCGCTGCGCCCGACGGCCCGGTCGGCCTCGATCTCGGCCAGCCACTCCAGTACCTTCGCCTTGGAGTGCAAGCGGCGCCCGTCAAAGAGAACAGTGACGTCGTCAGGCGTTGGCGGCGGCGCGCTTCGGTAGCTTTCGGCCAGCTCCTCGATAGTCACGGTCGTGGGGTTTGGGCTCACAACCGCCAGCGTACCAGCGCCATCAGTTCGCACAGGTAGGCGACGCCCAACGAGGTTGTTTGGGGGAGCGGCCGAAGGCAGTTCGGCTTTCGGCTCAGGTAACCATGTCTGCTCGAGCCCGGCCGACCGAAGGCCCGCTGTAGGAACGGTCAGTCTGAGCCCACGCCCCTGTACTTTGGGTGGCGGGCACGCCCGGTGCGGTTTTATCCGCGGGGCCGAGGCAGACGCGTAGTTTTATTCGGAATGCAGGTAAAACTCCCGCGTTGCTACCGTCGTGTCAAAGGTTTTTGGCTCCAGGACAACAGGATCCGCTGGTTCCAGGCCGGCGGTGAAGTTGTCCTCGCCTCGGCCGGCCCAATGGAGAAACTGACCCCCCCTTGTCATACAGAGCCGCCAACCTCCGTGATCGGCCGCCGTCCGTGGCTGACCGGGTCGAGGACGACCTGCCGCGCCGCCAGCGCCATAGCCACTAACGCCACGGACGCAGCAACCACAAAGGCGAGTTCGGCATGAGGGGCCGGCCACGACCCTCGGCCGGTTAGCGCGGCCAAGAGCCCCAACGTCCCAAAAACGGCCAGGCCGGCCAGCCAGGCCCGCAGGACCAGGTCGACCCGACCGTAGGAAGTGACGACCAGGGCCAGGAAGAAAGCGACCGAGAGGCAGGTGCCGGCCACCAGCAGTGGACCGGGCACGGGTACCTGGCGGGCGGAGGCCAACGCCCGTACGGCGACGGTCAGCAAGAGCAGCGCCGCGATGTACGAGAGGGTGGCGCGCGCTAACTTCCTTTCCACCACGCTGGCCAAGCCGGCCAGGCTGTACACGGTGCTCAGGCCGCGCCGGGCACCGGCTCGCAACGAACGGGCCTGCCATTCCATGACCCCGAGCGACAGCATCATCGGGTAGGCGGCGACACCCGGCCAGTGGCGCAACCAGTTGCCGCCCGGTTGGAGCACCACCAGGAGGGCGAGGAAGAGGCCGCAGCAGCAACCATTAGCAAAAAAACGGGCGGTGGCCGCAACCTCCGGCCTGGAAAAAGCCCGCAGCCGCCACCTGACCGCCAGGACGTGCCGAAGGGCGGCGAGAACGGTGCCGCCGACGCTTCCAGCCAACACCGCAATGACAACTGCCGACGGCAATGCGAACGGCTCGCCGGTAGCCAAGATCAACCACGCTAAGGCGCCGGGGACAAACAGCAGAGCGATCAAGCGTTCCTGGGCGTGTAACACCAGCGCCGCCGCTGCGGTGGCAAAGGCACACGCGGCGGCGGCGAGGGCAATGCCCGAGTAGGTCGTCCCGAGGACGGCCTGGCCGAACACACCGAGGCAGACGCAAGCGAGCACGGCCCCGAGCAAACCCCACATCGTCGCCGCACCAGCGGTCCCCGCCACCGCCTGCCTCGAAGACCCGCGGTACGCCACGAACTGGCTGCACGCCCACCCGCAGACAAGAGGGAGGGGCGCTGCCCACCAGGACAACTCGGAGTGAAAGGCGATGACAGCGGCCGCGAATATCAGTGTCGGCATGGCGAACAGCAGCCCACGACGGAGGTCGGGTACCACGCTGTGACGGTTGACGCGAAACTCGGTAGCGGGTGCGCCACCGAACTCGACCGACGAGTACAGCTGGTCCGCCAGGCTGAACGTGTCCCCGCCACCGAACCGCTCGTGTACGACGGCGTCGCTCAGCCCACTGGTCTCCAACGAGGCGGCTATCTCCAGGGGATCGACGGCGGCCGCCACCACTTCGATCAACGAAGCCGGAAGTTCGCGGACCACGCTTTCGAGGGAAACCGCGGGTGCCCGGCGGCCGCCACCTGACGTTGCCGGCCCCGGGGCCGCACCGGCAAAATGGCGGCCGTACCTCACCCGCCACGGGGAAACTTCCTCGACCGCCGGTGCGTCCAGGAAATGGTGCCCCCGTCTGACGCTCGGCCACGGAGGCGCTTCCAGCCCGGCGGGCACACCCGAAAGATGCCGGGCGTGCCTCACGCCAGTACCCCCTCCTCGGACAGGTCGGTGACCGAGGCTTTGTCCGCGGCAAAAGCGGGCCAGCGGGTCAGGCCGTCCGGCTCGGGCAACTGGAGAACGTTCGCCGGGCTGTCCCTTAGTTCCTCGTACAGAGCCCGGTAGGCGCCAAAACAACGGTCAGCGGTGAAATGCTGGAGCACTCGGGCCCGGGCGGCCACCCCGAGCGCTCGCCGTTCGTCGTCCTGAGCCAAAAGGCGCAAACAGGCCGTGGCCACGGCCGCACTGTCCTTCGGCGGGACGAGGACGCCGGCCTCCCCAACGGCCTCGGCCACCCCGCCCACGTCTGTGGCCACCACCGGCAGGCCAGACGCCATGGCTTCGATGACGTCGTACGGGAAACCCTCGGAAATACTCGTGAGCACGAAGACGTGGCCCGCCTGGAATGCCTTGGCCCGAGGCGTTATGGGGCCCTCGAAGGTAACGGCTCCGTTGTTCAGGCCGAGCCAACGAGCTAGCCGGGCGCACTTGCGGAAATAGTCGTCGTTCCCGTCCGGCGTTGGCCCGAACAGACGAAGGCGGCAGTGCGGCACCCTCATCCTGACGTGGGCGAAAGCGCGCAACAGCGTTTCCAAGTCTTTCATGGGGCGAACCGGGCCGGCCCAAACCAACGTGGGCACGGGCGGCTCCGTAGGGGCGACGGGGAACGCACCCGGGTCGATGCCATGGTGAACCGGGCGGATGCGGTCCGGCGGCGTGCCGATGGCCACTTCCCATTGGCGGTTGTAGGTGCACACCGGGGCCACGAGGTCGGCGTGCTCGTACGCCACTTGGGTGAGCAACTTGAGGAACCGCAGCACGATGGCGCGGGCTGGCTGGCCGAGGCTCCCGGGCTTATAGGAGAGGTAGCGGTCGCGTAAGTCAATGCCGTGTTCGGAGAGCAAGAACGGAGTCCCCCACGTCCATTTCGCCACTAATGCCGGCAGCGTGGCGAGGCCGTTCGAGGTGGCGTGGCACAGGTCCGTGCGAGGAGGGGCGACGGAAAGGGGGCGCAGGAAGTGCTCGAGCAGGACGAGCACGTCGACGGCGTCGGCCACGCTCGGGTGACCCTGTACCGCAGCCCGGTCTTTACTGCCTACCGGGGTGAACCCCAGTAACATTTCCACCGCCTCTTCGGTGTACATAGCGGACGAGAGTTGGCCCGCCAGGGCGTACCGGGACAGCATCTGCAGGGACTCGACGAAGGCGCTCCCGTTGTTCTCGACGACGAGGCTCCTGAAGAAGTCCTCCTGAAAAGGCCGGAACCTCTTGCTTAGCACCGGGCCGGACTTGCGCCGGGGACCTTGAGCCCAGAGAGGGATAGCCTCGACCCGGGCCACGTTGCCGGGGGGCGTGAACATTTTCTTCTCTGCACCCGTGCCACTTATGGCGAGGACGTGGAAGCGGTGCTCCGTGATCCCACGGAGCAGTTGGTCGCTCCAGACGGCTACCTCGCCAAGGTGGTTGGGGTAGGAGTCTTCGGTTATGAGAGTGATTTCCATCGTCTCGCGGTGCCCTAGCAAAAACGTGGTGGTTCGCTTGTGGCCCGGGCCGCAGAGCCCAAGAACATCGTCAAAGTGGCGGGTTGACGTCAGCAGCCGCGCCTGCAGGTGGCGAGGTCATGACATGCCCACCTCGACGGCGGAGCAGGTTTATGGCTTCGACAAGGCCGAGCCAACCGGAAAAGGCGATGGCCTCTACGTCCTTGTCGGCTACGGCAGACCCGGAAAGGCCTTCGCCCGGTTCTATTGTCAGGTGCACGGTCAGCCTGGCACCACCCATCGGATGCTCCGCTCTCGGCTCGCGGTCGAATACGGACAGCGGTGTACGGCGAGTCGGCGTAGAGCGTCGCACCCCGTCGCGACGCCAGCATCGGGAGGCCTCCTTAATCGTGAACGACGGGTTCCCCATAGTTAGCCGTTCAGGTACCGTTATTTGTACCTCAGGCGCGGACAACACCACTACTTGTGGCTACGAACGCGCTTTGGACCGTCGACTTGATTAAATGGCGTTCGTATTTAGGAGGTGCGCCTTCGCGTTTGTCGTCTAAGGCGCAAGCTGTTTAACACCTTTAGTGCGGGCTCAACCACTGGTTGAGGCTGATGGCGGGATTGGCCGAGGACTCAATCCGCGCGCGGTTCGTGACGGTATGTATTATCCCTGGTCGTGAGGCTGCTCGAGCGCGAACAAGCGATGCAAGCAGTGACAACAGCGCTCCGGCGAGCGATCAAGGGAGAGGCCAACGCACTGTTCGTGGTCGGGGAACCCGGCCTCGGGAAGACATCATTGCTGGCGGAGTGCTGTGCCAACGCCAGCGGGTTCAGCGTCGCCTCGGCCGATTGCTCGGAGCTCGAAGCGGCCATCCCGTTCGGTCTCTTGGACCGGCTCCTCGGTGGGCTTGGCGCCCCTGACGCCGCCCAGGGCACGTACGCCGAAGGTTCGAGAGAAGCTCGGCTGCGTCGATATGCGGGCACCCTGAACTGGCTCCGTAGTTCCGCCCCGTCCCCACTCCTGCTGGCGATCGACAACCTTCACTGGGGCGACCTGGACTCGGTCGAACTGCTCAGCCTCCTCTGCCGGCGCTTGGACGGGCTGCGGGTAGCGGTGGTCGCTACTACGCGGCCGTGGCCTGCCGTCGCGCTGGACCAGGCTCGCTCGCTGGCACACGATCGCTTCGGCGCCCTCGAGCGGCTACGGCCGCTGTCTGACGCAGCCAGCGGCGCCCTGCTGGAACAGCGGTTGGGGCCGGAGTTGCCGGCACGCTTTGTCGAAAGTGCCTGCCATGCGTGCGCTGGCAACCCGCTCTTATTGAGCGAGGTAGCCGAGGCCCGGCGGCGCGGCGAGGACTTGCTGAACGGCTCTGCGGGCACGCTTGGGGAAAGGGTCTTCCTGCCCCGCTTCGCCGGGGTGGGTGCGCCCGGGTTGCGCTGGGCACGGGCCGCCAGCGTGCTGGGGAGCCGGTTCCGCCCCGACGCCGTCCGCCGCCTGACCGGTCAGTCCGCCCCTGAGGCCTCCGAAGCGGCCGAGGCGCTGTGCGCCGCCGGGCTGGTAAGGGGCCTGCCGGGAGGGGCGGCAGAGTTCGTCCACCCCCTGTTCCGTCAGGCGCTGTACGACGATATGGCCCCGCCGACCCGTCAGGGGTTGCACGCCAGTGCGCTTATGGCGCTGCTGGAGGAGGGCGCCGCGCCGGCGGAAGCCGCCCCGCACGCCCTCGGCGCCCACTTGAAAGGTGACCCCAAAGCCATCGCGGTCTTGGCCGCAGCCGGGCGTCAAGCCTTGGCGGCCGGAGCGGCAGCCACTGCCGCCGAGCATTTTCAGGCCGCGCTCAGCCTGGCGGGGGCGTTTGCCGAGCCGAGCCTGCGGACCGAGTTCGCACGCGCCTGCCTGCTGACGGGGAAGGTCGACGTGGCCCTTGCGGCTCTCAGAGAACTACTGGCTCATGACGAACTGGCCGACAGCGACAGGGTCGCGGGCATCAGGTTGCAAGCCCGCGTCCTGCTGGCGTCCGCTCGGTACCCCGACGCGAAGAGGTGCTTCGAAGAGGCCAGCGAACTGGCCGCCCATTCGGACGTCGACCTGGCGGCCGAAATACTCCTGGACGCGGCGTTTATGGGCCACTTGTTCGAGGGCCCTCGCGAAGCCGTCGGGAGGGTCCGGCGAGCGGCCGCCATGGTGAAAGGTTCCACCACGGCCAGCCAGGCGCTGCGCCGGGCTGCGCTCCATGCGGAAGTGAACCTCGCCTGCATAGGCGGCGACCCCTCGGATCTCGACGTGATGGCTGCCGCCGCCCGTTCCGACCTGGAGGTGCGCAACTATCGGGCACCGTGGAGCCGGGACCTGGTCTTGGGTTACAGCAGCCTGGCCAGGATGTCGGAGCGCTTCGACGATTGCCTGGAAATGGTGGCGTCGCTAATGCACGAGTCCAAAAGCCACGGCGCCACCCTCAGTTACCAGACCTTGGCGATCTCTCATGCCGATACCCTCTGGCGCCTCGGGCGCTTGGCGGAGGCCCACGAGCTCCTGGTGGAGGCGGCCGAACTGGCTGACCTTGTCCCGACGTTGGCCCCGCTGGCGTGGGCCGGCCTGGCCTACAACTGTCATGAACAAGGAGCACAGGAGGAAAGCGCGGTGTGGGCGGCACGCGTCGAATCTGCCCTGGGCCGTAGCGGCGAGTCGCCTTACCTGCGGCTGTGGCTCCTTTTGCTCACCTGCCGCAACCACCTGCGGATGGGGAGGTTCGTGGAGGCGGCCGAGGCGGCCGAGGGTGCGGCGGGGACCGCTGGCGCCTCTGGGATCCTCGAGCCGTGCATAGTGCCTTGGCACGGTGCGGCCATCGAGGCACACGTGGCGGCCGGGCAACTGGAGCGCGCCGAGGAACTGGTGGCGTCCCTGGAAGAGGCTTGCCTGCCGTTGTCGTGCCACGCCCCCCGCGCCGTGTCAGCCTGCGGTGGCGCCATCGTCGCCTGGAAGCGGGGTGACCTTGACGGCGCCCAGGCGAGTTTCGAACTCGCACTGGAGCACAACGCCAATGTGGCCATGCCTCTGGCCACTGCAGAGACATTGATCGTCTACGGCCGGTTCTTGCGCCAAACGGGGCGGCCTACCGTGGCGCGCGGCGTCCTCCATCGCGCCCTGCAGGTGTTGGAACCCACCGGCGCCGGCCGTCTGCAGGTCATGGCCCAGGAAGAGTTGGCGGGGGCGGGCGGGAGGCGAAGACGAGCGCAGTCAGCCGGGCGGCTAACGGCCAAGGAAGAGCAAGTGGCGCGGTTAGCCGTTCAAGGCCTCACCAACGCCCAGATCGCCAAAGCCATTTTCCTGTCAGCCAAGACGGTGGACCACCACCTCTCGCGCGCTTACGGCAAGCTCGGGGTCGGCTCCCGGCGCGAGCTGATGCTGGCTTGGCGCGACCAGGAGGCCAGTGCGGAACGCAGCTATAGCGAGGGGACCGCCATGTCGGCCCGCGCAGACGGGGCGGCATAGACGGGCTACGCCGTCGGGCCGCGTCGGGCCCTCCTGTCCGGCCGCCAACTTGAACCGCACAAGTGACTGGCGCTCTGACTGGTGCACCCTCCTGGGCCAGGTAAGCTCCCCCAGCCGTAGTTCACCCTCTTGTTACCTTCGGGGGCCGAACCAGGTCAGAATGTTTCAAGACCGAAGGAGGGCCAA
>JASHVH010000364.1 GCA_030039575.1 Acidimicrobiales bacterium
GATGGTCATCAATGTGCTCAAGATTTTCGACATCATCGTCAACCTGGGCGCCGACACCTCCGAGCCGGGCGGCCAGTCCAGCACCCTGGCTTCTGACATTTATTACTTGGGCTTCGGGGGCGGTGTGCATACGGGGCTGGCGAGCGCCCTCGCAGTTATCCTGTTCATACTCGTGATACCGGCGATGCTGTTCAACCTGAAGAGGATCAGAGGCAAATGACCGCAACGACGATCGAGGCACCACCAGCTAGGACCGCGGCTGCCACCAAGAGCCGGTCCCGGAGCGTGTTGAGGCACTTCAAGCCGTCCCGGATGGTCGTAAATATCGTCCTCGGCGCGGTGGCGCTTTTCTGGCTGGTGCCAAGCTTTTCAATGCTCATCATCTCGTTCCGCGACTCGAGCCTCTTCGAGGTCTCGGGCTGGTGGAAGGTGTTCACCGACCCCGCGCAGTTGACACTCCAGAACTACAAGGAACTGTTCACCGGCGGCACCACGAGCACTCTCGGAGGCGGGGTGCCTTCGGGGTTCGCGCCGGGTAGCGTGCTCAATTCCTTCGTAACGTCGCTCGAGATCGCGGTCCCGGCGACCATCCTGGTCACCCTCATCTCCAGCCTTACCGCCTACTCGATCGTCTTCGGGAAGTGGCGGGGCCGGAACATTGTTTTCCTCACCATCGTCGGCCTCCTCGTCGTCCCCGTGCAGGTGGCCCTGATACCGGTCGCTTCCCTCTACCACGACCTCGGGAACTGGACGGGCTGGAACCCCTTCGGGACCATAACGGGCGTGGTCATCTTCCATGTCGCTTTTGGCTTGCCTTTCGGCATCTTCTTGATGCGCAACTTCTATATCGGGATACCCGTAGCGCTGATCGAAGCAGGCCGGATCGACGGCGCAGGTGACTGGACCCTCTTCCGCCGCGTCGTTATCCCCTTGGGGGTGGCCGCGGCCGCGTCGCTGGCGATCTTCCAGTTCATCTGGGTCTGGAACGACTTGCTGGTGGCGCTGGTGTACCTGGGCGGCAACCCGCACGTACCCCTGACCCTGTTCCTTTACGACCAGGAACGCACGCTGGCGAACAACTTCTGGATCATATCCACGGGTTCGATATTCTCCATCGTCCTCCCCATGATCGTATTTTTCGCCTTCCAGCGGTATTTTGTCCGCGGCATGCTGGCCGGCGCGGTGAAATAGGGGCCAACGGCTGTAACACAGTTGACGCCAGCCTGGCCACAACTCCCGCGTCCCCCTGCCGGGGCGCCAAATATCGTGATCGTCGTCCTGGACGACACCGGTTTCGGCGACCTTGCCTGCTACGGCGGCCTCGGTGCAAGAGTGGCCACACCCAATCTCGACCAGTTAGCCGCGGCCGGCCTCATTTATAACAATTTCCACGTCAACTCGATGTGCTCGCCGACTCGGGCCGCACTGTTGACAGGCCGCAACCACCACTCGGTCGGCGTCGGGTCCATAATGGAGCTGGCGTCGAGCTTTCCCGGCTACAACGCCCGGATCCCCAAAGCGGCGGCCATGCTCCCGGCTGTCCTGCGGTCAGCGGGCTACATCACCATGGCCCTCGGTAAATGGCACCTCACGCCGGTGGAGGACATCACCCCGCTCGGGCCGTTCGACCGCTGGCCGCTCGGCCAAGGGTTCGGGCGCTTTTACGGCTTTATGGGAGCCGAGGCTGACCAGTACCGCCCAGAGCTTTACGAGGACAATTATGCGTTGGCCGACCCCCCTTCGGCGCCCGGTGGGCAATACCATTTGAGCGAGGACCTGGTGGAGCACGCCATCAAGTGGGTCGCCGAGGCCCGCGCGGTGGCGCCCAGCCGCCCGTTTTTCTGTTACCTCGCCTTCGGCGCCATGCACCAGCCCCACCAGGTGTGGCCCGAGTGGTCTCTGCCGTACCGGGGCACGTTCGCTGATGGTTGGGATGCGGTGCGCCGGCAAAACCTGGAGCACCAAAAGCGGCTGGGCGTAGTCCCGCCGGAGACAGTCCTGCCGCCCCCCAACCCAGGTGTGCCCGCCTGGGCCGAGCTTTCGCAGCCCGAGCGGCGCCTCTGCGAACGCCAGGCCGAGGTCTACGCCGGCTTCCTTTCGCACACGGACCACCAGATCGGCCGCCTGGTGGGAGAACTTCGCCGGCGCGGAGCACTGGACGGGACGCTGCTGATGGTCCTGTCGGACAACGGGGCGACCGGGGAGGGCGGTCCCCTTGGCACCCGCTCCCCCGTTCCGGCCGAAAACGGCATGCCGGACAGCACCGGTACCAAGCTGGCCGCTCTGGCCGAGTGGGGTGGGCCGTCTACCTCGCCCTGTTACGCGTCAGGTTGGGCAATGGCGGGCAACACTCCCAACCGCTGGTACAAGCAGTTCACCCACGAGGGAGGGACCCGGGTACCGCTGATAGTCCACTGGCCGGCCGGCACCGAACAGCCGGGCCGCGTGAGGCCACAGTTCCACCATGTGGTCGACGTCGTCCCCACCATCCTGGAAGTGGCGGGGCTCTCGCTCCCGGCTGAAGTGGACGGGCACCCCCAGCGACCGCTCGACGGCCAGAGCTTCGCCTACACGTTCCGCTCGCCGACGGAGCCGACCCGCAAACGCAGCCAGTACTTCGAGATGCTGGGCCACCGGGCAATCTGGGCCGACGGCTGGAAGGCAGTGACCTTGCATTGGTCGCAGCGCCTGCTGGCGTTCGTGCCCGCTCCGGCCGAAGCGCTCCACGACGGCGATTTCAGCGCCGACCGCTGGGAGCTCTACCACCTGGACCGGGATTTCTCGGAGGACCACGACCTGGCCGCAGACCACCCCGAAAGGCTCTCGGGCCTGGTCGAACTGTGGTGGGCGGAGGCACGCCGTAACCAGGTCCTCCCCCTTAGCGAACAGCTCAGCCACCATGACCGGCCAGAGGGCATCTTCGAGCGGCGGCGCCGGTACACCTATCATGGCGCGCTCCGGCTCACCGAAGCCGCGAGCCCGGACCTGCACTCCCGTCCCCACTCCATCACCGCGGTCCTCGACGTCCCTCCTGAGGGGGCGGAGGGGGTGGTTCTGTCAGCCGGCGGGCCGGAAGGCGGGTATGCCCTGATCGTCACGGCAGGCAAAGCCCACTACGTCACCAACCTCCTGGGGAGGCACATCGGCGTGGCCATTTCCCAGGAGCCGTTGCTGCCGGGGACCGTTACCGTGACCGTGGAGGTGGACGTGCCGTCGCCGGGTCGCGCCCTCGTCACCATGGGGGTCAATGGCGTACGAGGGCCCCAGGTCGAGCTCACAGGGGCCAACCCGGTCAGCTACGACGTGCGCGGACGAGGACTTCGTACCGGCTCGGGCCTGACGGGCGTGTGGCCTGCCTACGGGCCGGCACTCGACTTCAGCGGGGACATTGTCGAAGTCGAGATCACGCTAACGGGCGGTGCGGTCGTGGGCCGGCCGGCCGCCAAAGCGCGCACGGCCATGACCGAGCAATGATGCCTATGTACGGCCTTGGTCCCCGTGCCCCCCTAGCCGGCCCCGTCTAGCGGGGCCCTTCGCGCGGCTCGCCTCCCTTAGGCCCGCTTGCGTAACTGGCGCAGGACGTAGGGCAGGATGCCTCCGTGGCGGTAGTACTCGGCTTCTACCGGGGTGTCCACCCGTAACAGCACCTCGAACACCTTGTCGCCTGCGCTCACGGTCAGCCTTTGGGGCAGTGGGCCGGTACCCGCCGCCTCCAGCCCGGTTATATCGAAGACCTCCTGCCCCGCCAGCCCGAGGGACTCGGCCGACTCGCCCTCGTCGAACTGCAGCGGCAAGATCCCCATCCCGATGAGGTTCGAGCGGTGGATGCGCTCGAACGATTCGGCCAGGACGGCCCGGGCCCCGAGCAGAGCGGTGCCCTTCGCCGCCCAGTCCCGGGAGGATCCCGACCCGTACTCCTTACCGGCCAGGACGACGAGCGGGGTGCCTGCTTCCGCATAACGCATGGCGGCCTCGTAGATCGTCATCTGCTCGCCCGACGGGAAGAAGGTGGTGACGCCACCTTCGGTACCGGGCGCCAACTGGTTGCGCAGCCTTACGTTGGCAAACGTCCCCCTGACCATCACCTCGTGGTTCCCGCGGCGCGACCCGTAGGAGTTGAAATCCCCGGGCTCGACGCCGTGCTCGACCAACCACGCCCCCGCCGGGCCGTCTTTGCGGATGTTGCCGGCCGGGGAGATGTGGTCCGTCGTGATGGAGTCGCCCAGCTTGGCCAGGGCCCGGGCGCCATGGATGTCCTGCAGCGGGGCCGGCTGGTCGGGCATGTCCTCGAAATACGGTGGCTGGCGCACGTAAGTCGAAGTTGTCCCCCACTCGTAGCGCTCACCCTGAGGTACGTCCAGCGCCGCCCAGCGTTCGTCGCCTTCGAAGACGTCGGCGTAGCTTTTTTCGAACATGTCGGCCGCGATGGCCTCGTTGACCACCGCAGCCACTTCCTCGCTGCTCGGCCAGATATCGCGCAGGTAGACGGGCCGGCCGTCTGTCCCGGTGCCGAGGGGCTCGTTGGTGATATCGAAGTCCATCGTGCCGGCGATGGCGTACGCCACCACCAACGGCGGAGAAGCCAGGTAGTTCATGCGGACATCCGGGTTTATGCGTCCTTCGAAGTTCCGGTTGCCCGACAGCACGGACACGACCGCCAACCCGCCTTTGGCAACGGCGTCGGAAATGCCCGGCAGCAACGGGCCGCTGTTGCCAATGCACGTGGTGCAGCCGAAACCGACGAGCTCGAAACCTAATTTGTCCAGATAGGGGGTCAAACCGGCCCGGTCGTAATAGTCCATCACCACCTTTGACCCGGGTGCCAACGACGTCTTGACCCACGGCTGTACGGAAAGCCCGCGCTCTACGGCGTGTTTGGCCAGCAGGCCGGCGGCCACCATGACGTCGGGGTTGGAGGTGTTGGTGCAGCTCGTAATGGCCGCGATCACCACGTCCCCGTGGCCCACGTGGAAAGGTGATGCGCCCTCACCCTCGACGGGCACCCGCTCACCACTACCCGATGCGGCCTCTTCCCCGAGTATTTTGGCCAGGGATTCGTGGAAGGCGGCCTGCGAACGCCGCAACGGGACGCGGTCCTGCGGGCGGGCCGGCCCGGCCAGGCTGGGCTCTACCGTCGAGAGGTCGAGCTCGAGGCGCTGGGAATAAACGGGCTCGTGGGCAGGGTCGTGCCACAGGCCCTGTAGCCTGGCGTACGCTTCGACCAGTGCCACCTGTTCGGCGGGCCGGCCGGTAAAGCGCAGGTAACGCAAAGTCTCGTCGTCGATCGGGAATATCGCACAAGTGGAACCGTACTCGGGCGACATATTGCCGATTGTGGCCCGGTTGTAGAGGGCGACTTTGGCCACGCCCTCGCCGTAAAACTCGACGAACTTGCCCACCACGCCCGTCTTGCGCAGCAGTTCGGTGACCGACAGGACGAGGTCGGTGGCGGTCGACCCCTCGGGCAATTCTCCCGTCAGTTTGAACCCGACTACATCGGGGATGAGCATCGTCACCGGCTCGCCCAGCATGGCGGCCTCTGCCTCAATGCCGCCCACCCCCCAGCCGAGGACGCCGAGGCCATTGACCATCGTGGTGTGGGAATCAGTCCCGAGCAGGGTGTCCGGGAACGCCTCACCGTCTTCAGTCCTGAACACGACGCGGGACAGGTGCTCCAGGTTTACCTGATGGCATATGCCGGTGTTGGGAGGGACCACTTTCAGGGTCCCGAACGCCTGCTGGCCCCAACGCAGGAAACGGTACCGCTCGCCGTTACGCTCGAACTCGAGGTCCGAATTACGAGAGAAAGCGTCCGGCCGGCCCGAGAAGTCGGCGATAACGGAGTGGTCGATCACCAGCTCCGCCGGGACCTGAGGCTGCACGGCACCCGCGTCCCCCCCGAGCTCGACCATGGCGTCGCGCATGGCGGCCAGGTCGGCCACCACCGGGACACCAGTGAAGTCCTGCATGAGGATCCGGGCGGGCGAGAAGGCTATCTGAGAGCGCTCCCCCTGAGCGGCGGGGCCGCCCGCGGTGGTAGCCCATGAAGCCAGCGCCGCGATGCTCTCAGGCGTGACGTTGAGGCCGTCCTCGTGGCGCAGCAGGTTCTCCAGGAGGATCTTCAGTGAGAAGGGCAAGCGGTTGACGTCAAAGCCCTCACGCGCCAGCCTGTCCAGCCGGTAGACCGACAGCGGGCTGCCCCCGACCTGCAGGTCCCCCCGCGTCCCGAACGTGTCATGTGACTCTGGTGCTGACTGTGCCCCGGTGCTCATCGCCCACCTCTCAAGTGCGTGCCCAACCCGTCCAGCTTATGGAACCGGCCCGTGCCACGTTTTTTCCCAGGCACTGAGGGGGCTAACCTCGTGGCGTCATGCCCGAGACGTACGACGCCGCCCCTTTGGCCCCCAACCGCTACCGCGCCGTGCGCTGCGGGTCCCTGAGGGCGGCGGACATCGGTGCCCAGGTGCTGATGGCCGGGTGGATGGCGGCCAAGCGGGACCACGGCGCCTTGCTCTTCGTCGACCTGCGCGACCCCGTTGGGCCAGAGGCGGACCTGGCCGTCCCGGGGGCGGGTGGCTCTTCCCCTGAAGCCGGCGCCTTCCTCCAGGGCGATCACCGTGCCCGCGTCGTGCAGCTGGTTTGCCACCCAGGGGCAGTGCCGTTCGAGACGCTCTCGCACCTGCGGCTCGAGAGCGCCGTGTCCGTCAGCGGGAAGGTCGTGGCCCGGCCACCCGACACCGTCAACCCCAAGCTGCTGACAGGTGAGGTCGAGGTCGAGGTGACCAGCGTCGAGGTGCTGTCCTCCTCGGACGTCCTCCCCTTCCCGGTCGAACGCGACAGCGACGTGGGTGAGGAGACGCGGCTCACCTACCGCTACCTCGACATGCGGCGGGGGCCCTTGGCCGAGCGCCTGGCCAAACGGGCGCGCTTTTGCCAGTTGGTCAGGTCTCACCTCTCCGGCCGAGGTTTTCTCGAAGTCCAGACGCCAGTCCTCACCGTGTCCTCGCCCGAGGGGGCTCGCGACTACCTGGTCCCGAGCCGCTTGTACCCGGGCGAGTTCTACGCCCTGCCCCAGGCGCCCCAGCAGTTCAAGCAATTGCTGATGGTCGGGGGCATCGAACGGTACTTCCAGATCGCCCCGTGCTTCAGGGACGAAGCGTCACGGGCGGACCGGAGCCCGGGTGAGTTCTACCAGATCGACCTCGAGATGGCGTTCGCCACCCAGGAAGACGTCTTTGCTGAGGTGGAGCTGTTGTTCGGCCGGCTGGTCAGCGAGCTTTCGGGGAAACGGGCGCCGGTGCCGTACCCGCGCCTTTCGTTCGCCGACGCCGTGGCCCGTTACGGGACGGACAAGCCCGACCTTCGCTTCGGGCTCGAAGTGGTGGACCTGACGGAAGAGCTGGGTGGGCGGACCGAACTGCCCATGTTCGCCGAAGCGCCCTCCAAGAGCAACGTTATCCGCGCCCTGCGGGCGCCGGGGGCGGCGGACCGGCCGCGAAGCTGGTTCGACACGTTCGGCGAAGCGGCCAAGGGCGTGAGCACCATAGGGAGCTGGCTGCAGCTCCCAGCGGACGAGACCGAGGCCAAGGGCCCGCTGTCCCGCCGGCTCACACCGGACGAAATGGGCGCCCTAATCGTCGCCTCCGGGGCCGTCCCGGGCGACGCCGTGCTCACCTGCGTGGGGCCGTCCTCCTCGGCCAGTGCCCCTCTGGGCCAGGTCCGCGCCGCCCTAGGCAAGGACCTGGGGCTGGCCGACCCCGACCTGCTGGCGTTCTGCTGGATAATCGATTTCCCGATGTACGAACGCAACGCCGAGACGGACGAATGGGACTTCTCGCACAACCCGTTCTCGATGCCGCAGGGGGGCCTGGAGGCCTTGGAAAGCAAGGACCCAGGGGATGTCCTGGCCTTCCAGTACGACGTCGTGTGCAACGGGGTCGAGCTTTCTTCCGGCGCCGTGCGGAACCATCTGCCCGAGGTGATGGAAAAAGCGTTCGCCATCGCCGGCTATTCGCGGCACCGGCTCGAGCATTCCTTCCCGGCCCTGTGGAACGCCTTCCGGTACGGCCCCCCTCCCCACGCCGGGATCGCGCCCGGCGTAGACAGGTTGCTCATGTTGCTCGAAGACCAGCCCAATATCAGGGAAGTCATTGCCTTCCCCCTCAACCAGGTGGCCCGTGACCTGCTCATGGGGGCGCCGGCGCCGGTCACTCCGGCGCAGCTGGCCGAACTGCACTTGAAGGTCGACGTGCCAAAGAAGGGTTGAGACCGAGGGGCCGGCGGTGGGGCCGGTACCGGCATGCCTCTCCGGCGTCGGACGAGCGCGGGGGGGCCCTTGGCCCGATGGGCCGGCGTGGTGACAGGTGGACGGGTGGGCAGCCGTGGTTACCGGCGGGCAGGGGGGCAGGAGGGCAGGCGTGGTCACCAATGGACCGGCGTGGCCACAGATTGCCTTTCTGGGTGCAAACGGGCAACCTCGTCGCGCTTTCGTCAATTTTTTTCTCGATAGCGCAACGAGAGGCGGTTATTGCACCCAGAGGCCGCGAGCAATGGGCTCGTCGCCGGCCACGTACCGAAGGTCGGTGGCCCGACTTTAAGGTCCGCAGCGGCGGGGTCGCCGTTCTGCCGCCTACCACGCCGTCACGCGGTCAACCGTGGAAGAACGCCAGTCCGATATAGCCGTCGGGCCCCCTCGCTAACCTAACGCCCGAGGCATCGTCCACTTCGGCCATCGGAGCCTCGCCCTCCACCCAAGAGCGGCGCTCATACCCGAGGAGGGCCGATGTCCGAATTCCTGCCGTTAGCCGAGAGCTTGGCGCCCACCCTTTTGGCCCTTTTGGACCGGCCGTACTGGGTCAGCGTCTCCCACCCGCCGGCCGGCCCCGAAGTCCCCGGGCCCGGACCGGCCCTTGAGTTCTGGGTCGGCCCCTTCGAATACTGGTACCCGGACAAAGACTGCATGGCCATCTTCGCCGTTATGCCGGCCTCCGCGTTCACCGCTTGCCCACCTTCGGCCCTGTCGCCCTGGAAGAGGGCCCAGGACAAACGCCCTCTCCTCTGCGCCGTCTCCCGGGAGGGCGAGGCCTATTGCGCCATGGGCCCCGATGGCGGGTACCTGGTCGAGGGCACACCCCATAGCGGGCGCCTGTTGGACGTCCTCCGCTCCAAGTTAGGGCTCCCACCAGTGCCTCCCAGTCCTTATGACCTCGCTTTCACTGTCGAGCTGAGTGACACCGAAGCGGTGGGCCGGCCCCCACCACCCGTACCCCCGTTCTCGGGCCCGCCTAGTGTGAAGGCCGGCTGGAGGAGTGATTGATGGCTTCAAGTGCTCAACGCCCTGAACCTTTAGATGGTGGGCCTGTCGACACCCGCGGTGTCTTGGCCACCCTGGTCGCGCTCTCGCGTTCGTACGGGTCGGATCCCGAGATGACGCTCGCCGGCGGGGGCAACACGTCAGCCAAGCTCGATGGCCACCTGCTGGTCAAAGCCAGTGGCGCCGCCCTGTCGCAGATCGGTCCGGACGACTTCGTCGACCTGGATCGCACCGCCCTTAAGGCACTGCTCGAGCGTGACCTTGCCCCTTCCCGGGCCGAACGCGAGGCCGCCTTCAAGGACGCCCTCCTGGCCGCCCGCTGGACGCCCGCCACCGGCCGGCGCCCTTCCGTCGAGTCTGTGCTCCACCACTTGATGCCGGGGAGGTTCGTGGTCCACCTCCACGCCACGGTGGTCAACCAGTTTGCGTGTAGCCGGGACGGACGGCGCCTTGTCGGACAACACCTCGCTCAGGACGTCGTCTGGGTCGGGTTGGTCGACCCCGGGTTCATCCTGGCCAAGACGCTGCAAGCAGAACTGCGGGCTTTCACCGCCAAGACTGGGAAGCAACGGCCCCGGGCCGTCATCCTGCAAAACCACGGCGTCGTGGTGAGCGGTGAAACCCCCGAGGAGGCGAGGGCACAGGTCGACTGGCTGCTCGGTGAGCTGGGGGCCATAAAGGAACGAGCGGTCCGGGGGGCACACGCCCGGGCCCGGTCCGGCCCCTCACCGCGGCCGGACGAGCCGCCCGGCCCGTCTCAGGTGGAGGAGCGCCGGGGAAAGGAGCAGGCAGCACAAATCAGGCGGGCGCTCACCGCCATGTTCACTCCTGGTGCGGGAGGTCACCCCGAGGTCGTGTTCGACGGTTCCCACGTCGTAGCCGGTCTGCTGGCTCGGGACGAAGGTCGCCGGCTGGCGCTTGGTGGCCCCGTGACACCGGACCAGATCGTTTACTGCCGGTCTTTCCCACTATGGCTGGAGGTCGGGCCGCGTGACACCGGCCCCGCCCTCGAGCGCCATCTCGCCGCCGGTGTGCACCAATATGCACAGGAACACGGGGGTGCGCCGAAGGTGGTACTGGTCCCGGGAGTGGGTATGTTCACGTGGGGTGCCACCCGGCCGGAGGCCGACGCCGCCCGTCTTGTCTATCGGGACGCGGTCAAAATCATGACCGGTGCACTGGATCTGGGGGGTGTGAGCTATCTGGACGACGACTTCCGTGGCTTCATCGAGAACTGGGAGCTGGAGGCCTACCGGCGGAAGCGTCTTTTTGAACCCGCATAAACGGGGCGAGTTATTGGTCACCAAACGGGCCAGAGCGTTCTCCGGGACGGCATCTCTCGGCCCAGCCCAAGTGATAGAACGGGCCGCGAAAGTCACTTAGGGCAGTCATGCGTCCGCCGAGAGGGTGCTGTCGAACATGGGCATGAGCGGGTTCGAGCTTGGGACCGACGGCCCCCAGGTGATCCTGGTCGGCGTGGACGACTCGGTCACGTCGTTGCGAGCCGCGGCCTACGCTGCCGGCTTGGCGCGACGCCAGTCCGCGCGATTGGTGGCACTGTACGTGCGTTCTGCGTCGACGATGGCCGCACTGGCACCGATGGGGGCGGCCTCGATGCAGCAGGCTCTGGAGGAGGCGTCGGCCGACCTGGAGCGCCGCTTGACCGAGGGTGGCCAGAGTATCGGGCTTGACATAGAGTTCACCACCGCCGTCGGTGAGCCCTTTGCCGAACTGGTCAGAGCGGCCGAAGAGATCCGCGCTGACGCCGTTGTGGTGGGTGCTTCGAAACAAGCGGGTCACCGAGTGATCGGCTCCATCGCGGTGCGCCTCGTACGGGCCGGGCGCTGGCCCGTAATCGTTGTGCCGTAAGTCACAATCCTGGCCCAACACCTGGCAAATTCAGCCCTTTTGTGGGTGCGCGGCGCTGCCCGGTGACAATTGTCCCAGTGACGATAACCTCACTGAGCAGCAATGTTGAGCCGTTTGGCCTATTTTGCCGGCCGCGCTAGCGGCGCGATCATCATTTCTGTGCGAGAACCACCGGCGCAGTTGGAAATCTCGTCTATCAGGAGCGCACTGGACCACCCGGTTTGGCCGTCGTTACCTTATACGGGCCTTGACCTTCAGCTTCATGAAGACAACTTCCCGGCCTTCGGCCGGCGTACACCCTTGTTCCGAAAACCAGCCAATTCGCTGCTTGACTTGGTCCGCCAGCCCAACGCAGTACCCAAGCCCATGATCAAACCTGAACCACACAAAAGGAATACGAGAGCGGGGCAATGGCTGGCCGCTTCATTCGAACCCACTCCGCGTTCCATCAGAGAGGCGCGGAAGTTCTTCGGTTCCGTGGTTACCCAGCCCGGCATGCGTGAGACTGGTGAACTGCTCGTCTCGGAGCTGACGACCAATGCTCTGCGCTACTCGACCGGTCCGTTCGAAGTCCGGGTGCGGGCCAGGCCGCGGGTGAGGGTGGAGGTCCGCGATAGCGGCCGGGACCTCCCGGCGGTGAAAGACGTTGGCACGGGCGAGGAAGGCGGCCGGGGCCTGCGGATAGTGGGGCAGCTGGC
Organism: Acidimicrobiales bacterium; assembly: GCA_030039575.1. GTDB lineage: Bacteria > Actinomycetota > Acidimicrobiia > Acidimicrobiales > Palsa-688 > Fen-671. The sequence continues at coordinate 11,881 of JASHVH010000364.1, forward strand.
TCGGTCCTGGGGGACCGAAGAGTTGGCCGACGGAAAGGTCGTCTGGTTCGAGCTGTGAGCTGAAGGCCGGCCGGCGGGCCCGGCGGCCCTCATCCGGCTGGCGCCGGCCAAAAGCCGTCCTGTGCCCCGGCCGGCCGGTGCGGTTCTACCAGTTCGGGGCCGTCATTGAGGGCGCTATTGACGGCGAGGCCGACGGGGAACGACTTCAGCAGGCCTTCTGGCGCCGGCACCAGCAGTTCGGCCAGCCGGCCTGGGCGCAACGGCTCCGGGTTCAGCCACTCGTCCCAATGTCCAGGCGAAAGGACCACCGGCATGCGGTGGTGCACCGGCGTCATCGTTTTGTTGGCCGTAGTGGTAATTACCGTGCATGTGCGCAGGGGCCGGTCTTCGGCGTCGAACCAGACGTCCCACAGGCCGGCAAACACGAGCGGTTCGGCCCCCGGGCGGCGAAAGTAGAACGGTTGCCTCGGGTTACGGGCGCCGGGCGGTTGACCGCGCCACTCGTAGAAACCGGAGACCGGCACCAGCGCTCGGCGCCTGGCCACCAGCGAACGGAAGGCCGGCCTCTTGCTCAGGGTTTCCGCCCGGGCGTTGATGAGCTTGGCCGCGATCCTCGGATCTTTGGCCCAGTTAGGTACGAGACCCCAGCGCAACGCTCTTAGCCTCCGGGCCCCGGACGAGCTCGTGGCGACGACATAGACAGGTTGAGTGGGGGCAACGTTCCAACTGACAGGCAAGTCCGGCGCGTCGACCTCGTCGACCTCCAGCAAGCGGGCCAAGGTGTCTTTGGGTGTTGTCGCAGTCATCCGGCCGCACACTCGATGAGGCTACCTGGCCCGCCTACCTAGCTGGCGTCGAGAGTGCGGCGGAGCCAGTCCTCCACGCCGGCCACGTGGATGGTGGACCACATTTGGGCTAGTTCCGCGTCGTGGGCCCGGACGGCGTCCAAAATGGCGCGGTGCTCGGCCAGGGTCCTGGCCAGCGCCCCCTCCTGGGTGATCCCGCGCCATACGCGTGCCCGCTGGGTCGAACTGGAAAGGCTTTCTATGAGCGAGGCCAGCACGGAGTTGCCTGAGGCGGCGGTGATAGCACGATGAAACTCGACGTCGGCCTGGACCAGTTCGGCCACCGGTGATTCGGTGGTGATGGGTGCGAGGATCTGCTCGAGTTCGACCAATTGACGCCCGCTGATCTTTTCTGCCGCCCGGGCGCAGGCCGCGGGCTCGAGGATACGGCGGACCTCGAGCAGTTCGAGCACAGACGAATCGTGTTGGAACTCAATGATGAAACTGAGCGTGTCGACGAGGGACTCCGCCGAAAGGTCCGAGACGTAGGTGCCGTCGCCCTGACGAACGTCGAGTATCCGGACCAGAGAGAGCGCCCGTACGGCTTCGCGCAGCGAGTTCCTCGACAGGCCCAGGCTGGCGGCCAGGTCGGGCTCGCGAGGAAGTTTTTGCCCCGGCTGCAACTCGCCCGAGCTGATCATCACCTTCAGCTTCTCGATGGCCTTGTCCGTGACGGCCACGACCTGGGTCCCTCGATCCTGTTCTTGGCGGCTACGAAAAAGTTGGCTTGGTGGCTAGCGCACTACCAGCGAGTATGTCAGAAGGCCTGAGCGGCCCCGCCAGGCGGCGCCCGCCCGACCGGTGCGCCCTGGGCTTGACTTGACACGGTCGTCCTTCGGCACAATACTGCTGAGACATCGGATGAATCGATGATCCTAGACCAAAGCTGCCCCTCAGGGAAGCTTGCGCCGGCCAGGACCGAAGTACCAAGATGCCAACGGGAAGAAAGAGACTGCAGGCGCGCAAGTAGTCTTTCAGCGAGTCCTAAGGGGGGCTGTTTCATGGGCACCAAACGAGCTGCTCCACAATACATCGGGTCAAAAAGCTGAAAACCTTCGCCTACCGGGCGGCGCTAGCCGGGACCGGGGGGACGGCGCGCTTGCCACTTTGGTGCGCATGACTGCCGGCTGACGGCCACGACCGGGCCCGAACGGGAGTGGCCGAGGGCTCAGATGTAGTGAGGACGCAGCCCCACCGCCGGAAAGGGCGGTGGCAACACGGTTTACCAGCAGAAAAATGGGCACAACAATGGAGGAAAACGTGGTCAAGACGAGAAGAACGACGGTCGGTTTAGGAAGAAGGACCAGGGTACGGGGAGCTGCGGCCGCTGTCGCAGCCTTGACGGCCGTGACGCTTTCGGCATGGGGCCCGAGCACCGCGCTGGCCTCGACCAAGGTAAGCGCGGCGTCGTCCATACCTATTGGCATCGACCTCACCTACAACGACACTCCCTTCTGGGCGGCCTATATCCAGTACGAGGCCACTTATGCCAAACAGATGAACATCAAGCTCATCGGCCCACTACTGGCGGCAGCCAACGCCAGCCTGCAGAACCAACAGATCGAAGAGTTGGTCAACGAAGGGGCCAAGGCGGTCGTGGTCAACCCCGAGACGGCCACCAGCCTCGGGCCGGCCATCGACTACGCCGCCAAGCACAATGTGAAACTGGTTTCTGTCGACACCATTGTCGGCACCGGCCACGTGTACATGGTGGTGCGGGCCTCCAACGTGCTGTACGGCCAGGACGCCTGCGCCTACATCAGCTCGAAGGTCAAGTCTGGTTACGTTTTAGACCTGGAAGGTGACCTCACTTCGTCCAACGGCGCCGACCGCACCAACGCCTTTGACTCGTGCATGGCTGCCAACGACCCGGCGGTGAAGATCCTGAAGGACCCCACCGTTTGGACAGAGGCCACGGCTGTCACCGACGCTGAAGACGCCATCAATGCGTACGGCAAGAACCTGAAGGCGATCTACGTCCAGTGGGACAGCCCCGACTACGGGATCATCAGCTACCTGGCCTCCAAGGGTTTCGGCCCTGCAGGCGGTTCGGCCGACCATGTCATCATGGTCAGCGACGACGGGGTCCCGGCCGAGATGTGCGAGATCACCCGGGGCTGGCTGGACGCGTCCCAGTCCCAGCCGGCCAACCTGTACGCCCAGTACGCGCTGACCTATGCGGTTGACGCGGCCAAAGGCATGACCCTTTCCCCGGGCATGGCCGGCGGCGGCGCCCCCACTCTCCAGTACGTTTCGTACCTGGGGGACAAAAACCTGGGCGACCCTATCGTGGCGCCCTTCGTGACCAAGACCACCACGACGTTGACTGTGGCGCACGCGGTTGACGGCCTGGCGGCATCGACGACGTCCACACCGGTAACCGATAGCAGCCTCTACGGCAACGTACTGGGCAAGGCGCAGGGCGGCGACTGCAAAGGCGTCACTGCGTACAAGTAGACCGTCACGCCGGCACGCCTCCGGTCCCGTCGGAGGTGTGCCGGCCACCCGGCACTTGTTCTGCGGGCATTTGCGGTGCGGTCAAGCATTTGTAGTGAAATGGGAACCAGTGAGCCCGTTCGTCGGGCGACAGAGCCAAGCGATAATGACGACGTGAGCGACAACCCGGCCCCCACCGACCCGGTCGGCCTGACATCGCTACTGTCCCCGGCGGTCGAGGCGGTCGACGTCGAGAAAAGTTTTGGCAGTACATGGGCTCTTCGCGGCGTCAGTTTGCAGATCGCCAACGGCCAATGCGTAGGCCTGGTCGGCCGCAACGGGGCAGGCAAATCGACGCTGGTGTCCATCCTCAGCGGGCTCCTGGCCCCCGATGCGGGCCACGTCCTTTTCGACGGCCAGCCTGCCCCCACCTTGAAAGACCTGAGCCTGTGGCGGTCCCGGATCGCCGTCGTTTTTCAGCACTCCATGGTCGTCCCTCAATTGACGGTGGCCGAGAACGTTTTCCTTGGCCACCGTGACGCCAAGGGCGGGTTCGTCGATTGGCGGGCACTGCGCCGGCGCACCCAGGCGATCCTGGACGAATGGGGTTTCGAGATCTCGGCCAAGGCTCTCTGCTCGAGCCTTCGAGTCGAGGAACGCCAGGTGGTCGAGATCGCCCGCGCCCTCGCCACCGGCGCCCGCTGCCTGCTACTGGACGAGCCCACCGCCGCGCTGGAACGGGGCGCCATTGTCAGGCTGTTCGACCGGGTCCGCCAACTGGTCGCCGGCGGGTTCGCCGTCCTTTACATTTCGCACCATCTGGAAGAGGTGTTCGAAATCTGCCAGGAGGTCACCGTGCTCCGCGACGGCCAGGCCGTCCTAGCCGCACCCGTTGACCAACTGACCAAGGACGAAATGGTGCGGGCTATGGTGGGCGGCGTCACTACGGAGGAGCAGGCCCCGGTTCCCGTCCGAGTTGCGTTCCGGCCGACAGACAACGACAGAGGGCTTTCGGTCGAGGACCTTCATGCCGGATCGCCCCGCGGCGCGTTGCGAGGTGTGTCACTGCGGGTCGCCCCCGGAGAGCAGGTCGGGGTCACCGGGCTTTTGAGCTCTGGCGTGGTCACTTTGGGCCGGGCGGTAGCGGGGGTTGAGCCCTGGACGTCAGGCCGGGTGCTCGTCGACGGTAAACCCCTCGCTCCGGGCCGACGAGACGTAGCTTTGAAAGCAGGGGCCGGCTACATACCCGAGGACCGCATGGCGGAGGGCTTCGTGGCCCATCTTTCTGTGGCCGAGAACGTGACCATGAGCGTGATGGAAGAACTGGCCCCGCGCACAGGGCTGGTAACGCCGTCCCGGCGCGAGGCGGCGGCCAGGCCGTACACCGAGGCCCTGAGCGTGGTTTCGTCCTCCTTGCGCCAGGCAGTAGCGGAGCTGTCCGGGGGCAACCAACAGAAAGTGGCCGTAGCCCGGGCCCTGATCCGCAAGCCGGTTGTGATCGTTGCCATTACCCCAACGCGCGGTGTAGACGTCGCCTCCAAGGCGCTCTTGCTGCGGGCGCTGTCTGTGGCGGCCAGAGACCGGGGCGCCGCCCTCTTGCTGGCCACCGACGACTTGAGCGACCTGGCCCACTGCGACCGGGTCGTCGTGTTTGTCCGGGGCGAAATATTTACCGAGTTCGCCCGCCCACCTTTCGACCGTGAGGCGTTGCTCGCTGCGACAGAAGGTTTGGCCGCGACGAACCCGGTTTAGGAGCAACAGTGGAAGAAAAGGACGCTCTCATCACTCTGGGCCCGGCAGGGACCGTGGCCGCCCCTGGTGCACCAAGCGGCGCCGAGGTCACCGGCCCGGCCCCAAGCCCCCCTGCCGCTGGGGAGCCAGGTCGCAAACGGGCCCGCCCGATAACCGGAGCACGCACGGCAACCGCCCTGGCCCTTTTGCGCGAAGCGGCTTTGCTGCCGGTCCTCGTCGTCCTCATTGTCGTCGGGGCCCTGGTCAGCCCCGTCTTCCTGACTGTGTCCAACATGTCCGGGGTTGGGCAGCAGATCTCCTCACTCGGCGTCGTAGTCGTGGGCGAGAGCTTGATCCTGCTCGTAGCCGGGATCGACATTTCTCTGGAGGGCACATACGGCCTGGCTCCCATGGTGGCGGCGTGGCTCATCGTGCCCGTGGCCGACTACGGCCAGGGTGTCGAGCTAAGCCCGTACCTCGGCATCCTCATATGCCTGGTGATCGGGGCCGGGATCGGCATGGTCAACGGGTTGTTGATCGTGAAGGGCCGGTTGAACGCCTTCATCGTGACCCTCGGGATGACGGTCTTGCTGGCGGGCATGCAACTCGGCGTCGTGAAGGGCCAGACCATACCCAACCTGCCGGCCGCGTTCGGGTACCTCGGGTCAGCGTTCTGGGGGGAGCTGCCCGTGTCGCTGGTGGCAACCGTCGTGATATTCGTCGCCGTCGGGCTCTTCCTGCGCTACCACCGGACCGGGCGAGCGATCTACGCGGTGGGCGGGAACCCGGTCGCCGCCAGAGCCGCCGGTATCAACGTGAGCCGCATCCGGATAGGTGTCTACGTGGCCGGGGGCGTGCTCGCCGCTCTGGGCGGCCTCATGGAGGCGGGGAGGGTCTCGGCTATGACCGGGACGCAGGGCTACGGCGAGGGCATTATCTTTCAGGTTTTCGCGGCCGCCGTCATTGGTGGGGTGAGCCTCAAGGGCGGGCGGGGGAACATGGTTGGCGCCGCCACCGGTGTGGTCCTGCTCGGCTTGGTGCAGAACATCCTCGACCTGGCCAACGTGTCCAACTATTGGATCGAGGCCATGGACGGGGCGGTCATCCTCTTCGCTCTGATCCTGGCCCGGGTTGTGGGCGGCGAGGCCTCGGCCGAATCATGAGCACGCGTTTCGAGCACTTCGACTTGAGCGACGTCCGCTTCCCGACGTCCCGGGCCCTCGACGGTTCGGACGCCATGAACAAGGAGCCCGACTACTCCGCCGCCTATGTGGTGGTCCACACGAGCGGGGGCGAGAAGGGGCATGGGTTTGTCTTCACCATCGGACGGGGCAACGAGGTGGCGGTGGCGGCGATCCGGGCCGTCGAGCCGCTGGTGGTTGGCCTGGACGTCGACGAAGTGCTTTCGGATATGGGCGGTTTCTGGAGATGGCTCACCCATGACAGCCAACTACGTTGGCTAGGCCCCGAAAAGGGCGTCACCCACATGGCCATCGGAGCGGTCGTCAATGCCGTCTGGGACCTTTATGCGCGGCGCCAGGGGTTACCGCTCTGGAAGCTCCTGAGCGACCTGACTCCCAAGCAGGTTGTCCAACTGGTCGACTTCCGCTACCTGAGCGACGTCCTGCTCCCCGACGAGGCGCTGGAACTGCTCGCCCGGGCGGACCCCGGGAAACACGAACGCGAGCGGCACTTGATGGCCGAGGGCTATCCCGCCTACACCACTTCGGCCGGCTGGCTCGGCTACTCGGACCAGAAGGTGCTAAGCCTGGTGGAGGCGGCCCTGTCGCAGGGTTTCACCCACCTGAAGTTAAAAGTGGGGGCGGACATCGACAACGACGTGAGGCGGGTAAAGCTGGTGCGAGAACTGGTGGGCCCCGACATCCAGCTGTCCGTGGACGCCAACCAGGTGTGGGACGTGAACGAGGCCATCGCGGACATAAGCCGCCTGGCCCCTTTCGACTTGAACTGGGTCGAAGAACCAACCAGCCCTGACGACATCCTCGGTCACGCCACGATCGCGCGGGCCATTGCCCCCGTACGGGTGGCCACTGGCGAGCACGTTGCCAACCGGGTTGTTTTCAAACAGATGCTGGCGAGCAACGCGATCGGCGTGTGCCAGATCGACGCCTGCCGGGTGGCGGGGGTCAACGAAAACTTGGCCATCCTGTTGCTGGCGGCCAAGTTCGGCGTACCCGTGTGCCCCCATGCCGGCGGCGTCGGGCTGTGCGAGATCGTCCAGCACCTGTCCATGTTCGACTACGTGGCCGTGAGCGGGAGCACCGAGGGACGCTGGACCGAGTTCGTGGACCACCTCCACGAGCACTTCGTGGATCCCGTGCGCGTCCTGAACGGGCGCTACCTGGCCCCGACCCGGCCGGGTTCCGGCGCGGAACTGCGTCCCGGATCGGTGAGCGACTTCAGCTTCCCCAACGGCCGAGTCTGGCGGGAACTCTCCCCTATCACCTGATGAGGAACTGACTGGCAATGAGCAGTGGCGATTTCGCGGGCCGACGAGCCCTGGTCACCGGGGGCGCCTCGGGGATCGGGCTCGGCACCGCGGAGCGGTTGGCAGCAGACGGTGCCCGGGTGGCCGTGCTCGATGTGAACGGCCCGCCCGGCGACGCGCTCGTTTACGCCGAAGCCGACGTCACCGACGATGCCGGTGTGCGCCAGGCGGTGGCGGGGGTTCTCGAAACCTTTGGCGGTCTCGACGTCCTGGTCAACTGCGCCGGGATCGG